>WGAK01000013.1 GCA_015494815.1 Anaerolineales bacterium
CAGGGCTGGCAGGTGGACTGGGACGCGGCGTACGCGTATGCCGATGCCATCAGCGACCTGGACCTGCTGAGCCTGGTGGGGCATCCCGTGGCCGTGGCGCCCGACCCCAAACTGGCCGCGGTGGCCCGTCGGCGGGGCTGGGAGGTGCTGACCGACGACGCGGCAGCCTGAGCCCGAACCCCGGGAGGAGGCGGTAGGATGACGCGCGCGCCCCAACTGCATCCCGAAGCCCTGGTGCTGGTGGCCATCGTGCCCCGACCCCGCGACCTGCACATCGCCCGTACCCTGGGCTGGTATCGCATTCCCCTGGCGACCGCGCCCAAAATCGTGGCCGTGGACTGGCTGGCCCTGTACCAGCCCGCGTCCTTTGGCCCCGAGCACCGCTGGCGCATCGAATACATCGCACCGGTGCTGGGGCACGAACTGGTGCGGCGGGTGGAGTTGTTTCGGGACGAGCCCGACCATCCCCGGGCCCACGAAGAGTACTTCAAACTGCAATTAGGGCCGCTGGTGCGGCTGCCGCAGCCCATCCACGCGGGCAAGTGGCGGCGGGTGACCTTTTTCTACACCACGGGCGCGCGGCTGCAACAGGCGCGCACGTTGGCCGACCTGCGGGCCGATGCCGCAGAGCGCCGTTTGCTGTGGCGGGCCTTGCGCGAGCGGGCCGGGCAGCAGCACGCCTATCGGGTGCAGCCTTTGCCCGAAGTGCCGCCCGAAGTGTGGCTGGCCCTGCTGGGCTGGAAGCCCTCTGAGACGCGGGACTGAGCCTCGCGCGGCAATACCTGGAGGTGTGGATGATGAGCGTTTTCGCCAAAATCACCGCCGTGTTTTTCATCCTGGTCGGCCTGGTACTCGTGGTGCTGGGCCTGGTCGCCGCGGGAGGCAGCCTGCTCGAAGCGGCTCGCCCCGCGTTGCCGGGCGTGGCCCCGCGGGGGCTATCCGCGATAATAACGGGCTCGGCAATCGGGTTCGTGATGCTCTTCCAGGGCTTTCTGGTGGTGGCGTTGGGCCAGGTGCTGTGGCTGCTGGCCGACATTGCCGCGGCGGTGCGCCCGCCGCGGGAGTACTAAGGCTCAGTCCACGGCCAGGTGCGCGATGGTGACGCCGGTGTCGCCTTCCCGGGGGCCGGCCAGCGCGTAGCGCCGCACATAGGGGGAACGGCGCAGGAAGTCGTGCACCGCGCGGCGCAGGGTGCCGGTGCCCTTGCCGTGCACGATGCGCACGAAAGGCAGCCCGGCCAGGTAAGCCTGTTCCAGGTAACGCTCCAGTTTGTCCAGCGCGTCGTCCACCGTCATCCCGCGCAGGTGGACTTCGGGGCCGGGGGAAGGCGGGCGGGGCGGGGCCGGGCTCAGGTCCAGGCCCTGCGCGCGGGCCCGAGCCTCGCGGCGTCCCACGGGCCGCAGTTCGTCGGTGGGCACCCGCACGCGCGCGGGGCCGACCTGCACCTCGGCTTCGTCATCGTGCAGGGCCAACACGGTGCCCACCTGGCCGCCCAAGCGGGCCACGGCCACGCGCGCGCCCACCTGCAGGCGGGGCGTGACCTCGGCCGCGGTTGCGGCTGCGGATGCCTCGCCGGGCAGGGGTTCGGGGCGGTCGGCTTCGGCCGCCTGGCGCAGCGTGGCCTCCGCTTGCCGGGCCCAGGCGTCGGCCGCGGCGCGCAGGGGCGCGACCTCGTCGGTGGGCTGCCCGCGCAGTTGCAAGCGGCGCTCCAGGGCCCGCAATTGGCGGCGCAGGGCGTCCAGTCCGGCCTGCAACTCGGCGCGGGCCGCGGCCAACTGTTCCCCGCGTGCGGCTTCCCAGGCCTCCAGGCGGCGTTGCAGTTCCGCGCGCAGGGCCTCGGCTTCCCGTTGGCGCTGCTCCCATGCGGCGCGGGCCCGGGCCGCGGCCTGTTGCTGGCGCTGGATGTCGGCCAGCAGGTCGTCGGCCCGCAACTCGTCGGGGTGTACCTGCGCCCGGGCGCGCGCGACGATGGCGGGGTCCAGGCCCAGGCGCTCCGCGATGACCAGCGCGTTGGAGCGTCCCGGCAGCCCGACCAGCAGGCGATAGGTGGGTTGCAGAGTCTGGGGGTCGAATTCCATGCTGGCATTGCGCACCCCCGGCGTGCGGTGGGCGTACAGTTTCAAGGCCGGGTAGTGGGTCGCCACCAGCGTGGTCACCCCGCGTTGTACCAGGGCGTCGAGGATGGCTTGCGCCAGGGCCGCGCCCTCTTGCGGGTCGGTTCCCGCGCCCAGTTCGTCCAGCAGCACCAGGCTGCGCGGGTTGGCGCGCTTCAGAATGCGGATGATGTTGCGCAGGTGCGCGGAAAAGGTGGACAGCGACTGCTCGATGGACTGCTCGTCGCCGATGTCGGCGAAGACCTGCTCGAACACGGTGAGTTGCGACCCGGCCCCCGCGGGGATGGGCAGGCCGCTTTGGGCCATCAGGGCCAGCAGCCCGGCCGTCTTGAGGGTCACCGTCTTGCCGCCGGTGTTGGGGCCGGTGATGACCAGCACATAGGTTTCGTCGTCCAACACCAGGTCCAACGGCACCACCCGGTCCGCGGGCAGCAGGGGGTGGCGGGCCTGGTAGAGCCGCAACACGCTGCCCGGATGCCCCGCGGGCATGTCCGGCCGAAAGGGGACCAGTTCGGGCTCCACCGCGTCCAGGGTGTCGGCGTAGCGGGCCTTGGCGAAGATGAGGTCCAGTTGGGCCAGCCCTTCGGTCAGGCGGGCCAGGTCGTCCGCGTCGTGGCCCACCAGCCGCGAGAGGCGGGCCAGGATGCGCTGGACCTCGCGCTCCTCGGCCTTTTCCAGCCCCCGCAGCCGGTTGTTCAGGTCCACCACGGCCAGGGGCTCCACGAACAGGGTCGCGCCGGTGCCCGATTGGTCGTGCACGATGCCGGGGACTTTGTGGCGGTGCTCGGCCTTGACGGGCAGCACATAGCGTCCCTGGCGGCGGGTGATGATGGGCTCTTGCAGCCAGGGGCGCACCTCGGCCGAGCGGACCATGCCTTCCAGCGCACGCAGCAGGGCCTGGTGGGTGCGGCGCAGTTGCTGGCGGATGTCCTCCAGTTCGGGCGTGGCCCGGTCGCGCACGCGCGCGTCGGAGGTGAAGACGCGCTCGAGTTCGTGCAGCAGGCCGGGCAGGTCGGGCAAGCGGCGGGCCAGGCGGGCCAGCCGCTTGCCCTGTCTCTTATACAC
>WGAK01000014.1 GCA_015494815.1 Anaerolineales bacterium
ATGTGGAATGGTCGAGCCTGTTGTTTGTGAATTGAAAATCTCAAATTTTGAGGAAAGCAAGAAAAATAAAAACCCTCTGGTAATAACGTGATTCTTTGTGTCAATTCGCACCATTGTAGAAGCCAGTACACCCTGCAAGCCTGTGAATACTTGACCCGCCTTGGATCCATCCCAGATCATGACGATGTCAGTGTGGTTACAAGTGGGCAAGCTGCTGATATCTTCGTGCAGAACATAAGCATTGGGGGAGCCGGTGCGAAAATAATTGGCGGTGAGATAAGGTAAAGCGCGAGGCGACGGATGTTCCACGAGGCGTTTAGGTTTTCGTCCCTTCTGGAGGTTCACCACCTCCCCCAACCTCACCACCCGCCAGTCTTCGGGCAAGGGGCCGAGTTCGGTCAGGCGGTAGCCGTCGGGGAGAGGGCCGGTACTGGTAGGGGAGGTCATGCGGTTCATGGGCAGCCTTCCGGGGCATCAGGCTGGTCATCGGCTTTGGGTGGGCGAGGCTGTGCCTTGTCCACACGGCGGGGGCGGCTGCGGGCATCGGCTTGCAACATGCGCCACAGGTCGCGGGCCAACGGGTCGGGGGCGGCGGCGTTGGGGTTGTAGCGGTCCAGGTACCAGCGCAGCGGGTTTTCGGCAATGTAGCGTCGGATAGCATTCAACGCCCGCTCGTTGCGGATGATGTGCTCGTAATAGTTGCGTTGCCACACGGGCACACCGGGCGTGCCTCGCAGCGTATTGATGCGGCGGGCAGAAAAGGTTTTCAACGCGCGCACAATTTCGGATAATGGGTGACGGGTAGGGGCAGGTTTCAAACCTGCCCCTACCCCGATGGCGTCGGCGTCAAGAATAATGATAGCATGGATGTGGTTGGGCATAACGACAAACGCATCCAATTCCACATGGGCATAATGGTTGGGCAGGTCAAACCATGCCTCTCGCACAATTTCCCCGTATTCGTTCAACACCATTTCGCCATCCACGACTTGGCCGAACAACGGCTGCCGCTTGTGGGTGCAGATGGTGACGAAATACGCGCCGGGTGCGCTGTAATCCCATCCCTTCAGACGGATAGATTTGCGGCGGCGACGGACGTGCTTGGGCATGTTTTTCTCCCCTCCCAGCAGAGGCGGTCAATTGGACGGCTCGTCCGCTCCTTCCTGCCACTCCAGCCCCAACTCGCGCAGCACCTCGCGCAGCGCGCGGTCGGCCTCGGCGCGGACTTCCTCGGCCTCGCGCAGCCGCACCACGGCTTCCTCCAGGGGCAGCACTTCCTCCTCCTCATTCTGGGCCACGTAACGGCTGGGGCTCAGGTTGTAGTCGTTGGCCGCGGCTTCCTCGGTGGTGATGATGCGGCTCAGGCCCTCTTCCTCCCGCCATTCGTGGTACAGGCGGGCGATGCGCGCCACATGCTCCTCGGTGAATTCGTTTTTAGGGCGTCCCTTGACAAACAGACGGGAGGCGTTGACCAGCAACATCGCGCCAGGGTGGCGCTTTTGCTTGTTGATGACCATGATGATGCCGGGCGCGGTGGTGTTGTAGAAAAGGTTTTCGGGCAGCAGGATGACGGCTTCGATGAGGTCGGCTTCCACGACTTTGCGACGGATGTCGCGCTCGCGGTTGTTGCCGCGCGTGCCGCTCCCCCGGCTGACCGCGCCCGTGTCCAGTACCACGGCCATGCGGCCATCGTCCTTGAGCGAAGCAACCATATGCTGCACCCAACCCCAATCCGCGCTGGAGGCCGGCGGGATGCCGTAGACAAACCGGCCATAAGGGTCGTGTTCGTACACCTCGGTGGGGATGTTCTGGTTCCACATGGGGTTGGCCACGACCAAGTCAAAGCGACGCAGACGCTTGCCCGTTGGGCCTAAGAAGGCCGGCCGGCGCATGGTGTCGCCCAGGCGGATGTCGGCGTCCTGGATGTCATGAATGACCGCGTTCATCCAGGCCATGGCGTAGGCCGAGGCGTTGATGTCCTGGCCGAAGATGCTCAAGTCCTGCACGGTGGGCGGGAGTTCCAGACGCCCGTTTTCCCGCACGCCGTGCGTTTCCAGAAAGCGCAAATAGACCTTGACCAACAGGCCGCCAGAACCTGCCGTGGGGTCATAAACCGCCATACCCGGCTTGGGAGCCAGGAGGCGGGCCATGAGCACGCCCACCATACGCGGCGTGTAGAATTCGCCTGCGGACTGCCCCGCGCCCTCGGCGAACTTGCGCAGCAAATACTCGTAGGCGCGGCCCAAAATGTCGGGTTCCACGTCCCGCAGACCCAGGCGGTGTTGGGAAAGGACCTGCACCAAGCGGTGGAGGTAAGGGTCGTCCACGATGCGCTGGCCCGCGGTGGTGGCGTTGAAATCGGTGATGTCAATGACCCCGTTCAAGCGCCGGTTTGCGTGCGCCACGGCCCGCACCGCGTCGGTCAGGTGTTGGCCCAAACCGTGGGCAGGGAGCGCGCGTAGGGTGGCCCAACGGGCCTCGGGAGGGATGTAGAAGCGCACCAGGCCGTGGTCGTCGTTCACCAGGGCCAGTGCGCGTTCCGACGGTACGCCGAACTCGGCGGCTACGCGCTGCACCTCGTCGTCGAAAACATCCGAGAGGCGCTTGAGGAAGACCAGGGGCAGGATGTAATCCTTGAATTTGGGCGCGTCCACCGGGCCGCGGAGGGCGCAGGCGGCCTCCCAAAGCCAGCGTTCCAGCGTGGGTAAATCGAAGGGCATTCTACGCTCCTGGCATTTTTGGCGGCCTCCTCACATATTCCTCCGATACCCGCCGCCGATTTCGTAGAACAGGCTCGTAATCTGGCCCAGGCTGAGGTATTTCACCGCGTCCATGAGCACCGCGAAGACATTGCGGCCTTCGCGCGCGGCCCGGCGCAGTTCGTCCTTCCAGCGTTCGGCTTCGCGCGCGTTGCGCTGCCAGAAGGCCCGCAGGTTGGCAATCTGCTGCCGCTTTTCCTCGTCCGTGCTGCGCACCACTTCGTCCGGCACCTGGATGGGCGAGCCGTCCGGCCCTAAGAAGGTGTTCACGCCGATGATGGGCAGTTCGCCCGTCTCCTTCATGTGCTCGTAATACATGCTCTCTTCTTGAATCTTGGCCCGCTGATACATGCGCTCCATCGCGCCCAGCACGCCCCCGCGGCGGTCCAGGGCCCGAAATTCTTCCAGCACCCGGCGCTCCACCAGGTCGGTCAGGTAGCGGATGAAGTACGAGCCCTGCAGCGGGTTGTAGTTCTGCGTCAGCCCATACTCCCGGTTGATGATGAGTTGGATGGCCACGGCCCGCCGCACCGATTCCTCGGTGGGGGTGGTGATGGCCTCGTCGTACGCGTTGGTGTGCAGGCTGTTGCAGTTGTCCATGATGGCGTACAGGGCCTCTAAGGTGGTGCGGATGTCGTTGAAGGCCAGTTCTTGCGCGTGCAGGCTGCGGCCCGAAGTCTGGATGTGGTACTTCAGTTTCTGGCTGCGCGCGTCGCCGCCGTATTTGTGGCGGATGGCCTTGGCCCAAATGCGCCGCGCCACCCGCCCGATGACCGCGTACTCCGCGTCCATGCCGTTGGAGAAGAAGAAGGAGAAGTTACGCAAAAAGTCGTTCAGCGGCAGCCCGCGGGCCAGGTAGAGTTCCACATAGGTGAAGCCGTTGGCCAAGGTGAAGGCCAACTGAGTGATGGGATTGGCCCCGGCTTCGGCAATGTGGTACCCCGAAATGGACACCGAGTAGAAGTTGCGCACCCCGTGCTGCACGAAGTATTCTTGAATGTCGGCCATCAGGCGCAGCGAGTATTCGATGGAGAACAGCGCGGTGTTTTGGGCCTGGTCCTCTTTGAGGATGTCGGCCTGCACCGTGCCCCGGATGCGCCGCAGCGTCTCGGCCTTGATGTTCTCATAGACCTCGCGCGGCACCACCGCGTCGCCCGGCACGCCCAGCAGCATCAGCCCCAAACCGTTGTGCCCTTGCGGCAGGGGACCGTGATACTGCGGCCGGGGAACGCCCCGTTCCGCGAAGTAGGCTTCGATGTTGGCTTCGGCCTCGGCCTCCAGGCCGTGTTCCCGAATATAAGCCTCCACTTGCTGGTCAATGGCCGCGTTGAAGAAAAAGGCCAGCATCATGGGCGCGGGGCCGTTGATGGTCATCGAAACCGAGGTGTGGCGATGCGCCAGGTCGAAGCCCGAGTAGAGTTTCTTGGCATCGTCCACCGTGGCTACGCTCACGCCCGAGTTGCCGATTTTGCCGTAGATGTCGGGCCGCTCGTCGGGGTCCTGGCCGTAGAGGGTCACCGAGTCGAACGCGGTCGAGAGGCGCTTGAAGGGGTGCCCATAGGCCAGGAAGTGGAAGCGGCGGTTGGTGCGTTCGGGCGTGCCTTCGCCTGCGAACATGCGGATGGGCTCTTCGTCGGGGTTCTTCAGCGGATACACCCCCGCGGTGTAGGGGAACTCGCCGGGCACGTTCTCCTGCCGGCTCCAGCGCACCCGTTCGCCCCAGTCGTCGGTGTCGGGCAGGGCAATGCGCGGGATTTTGGTGTGCGACAGGGTTTCTTTGTACATGGGCTGTTCGATGACCCGGTTGCGCACCTGGTAGCGAAAGACCTCGGCCCGGTAGCGCGCCATCTTGTCGTCCCAGCCCTCTAACGTGGCCCGCACTTCGGGATCCAGTTGCGCGGCCACCTGCTCGGCCTCGGTTTCCAGCGCGGCCACCAGGGTGGCGTTCTCGTCCCGCTCCCGCAGGGCCTCGGCGGCCAGGCGCAGGCTTTGCCAGCGGCGGGCCAGGTCGGCTTGCGCTTCGGTGGCGCGGTTGTACTTCTCGATGGTGTCCGCGATTTCGCCCAGATAGTGGGCCCGGTCGGGCGGGATGAGCGCGCTCTTGTGGGGCAGGCGATAGGCCGCGGGGTAGCGGGTGGGGAAGGTCACCCCGGCCTTGGCCGCAATGCGGTCCAAAATCCCCCGATACGCGGTGTCCATGCCGGGGTCGTTGAAATACGACGCCATGGTGGCGTATACGGGCAGGTCTTCGTCGGCCGCGGTGAACAGCATGTGATTGCGGCGATACTGCTTGCGCACATCCCGCAGCGCGTCTTCCGCGCCGGGCTTGTCGAATTTGTTGATGATGACCACGTCCGCGTAGTCCAGCATGTTGATTTTTTCCAACTGCGTGGCCGCGCCGTATTCGGGCGTCATCACATACACGGCCACATCCACCAGGTCCACGATGGAGGTATCGGCCTGGCCGATGCCCGTGGACTCCAGCACGATGAGGTCGTAGCCGGCCAGTTTGGCCAGTTCCAGAGCCTCGCGCACCGCAGGCGACAGGGCCGCGGACGCGCCGCGGGTGGCCAGGCTGCGCATGAAGACCCGCTCGTCATAGATGGCGTTCATGCGGATGCGGTCGCCCAGCAACGCGCCGCCGGTCTTGCGGCGGGTGGGGTCCACCGAGATGATGGCCACGCGCTTGCGCGGGAATTCGTTGAGGAAGCGGCGCACGAACTCGTCCACCACGGTGGATTTGCCCGCGCCGCCGGTGCCGGTGAAGCCCACCACGGGCGCGGTGGCGTGGCCGTTGGCCTGGGCGGCCAGGGTGTGCAGTTGCGCGTGCCAGGCCCGCCATTCGTCGGGATGGTTTTCGGCCAGGGTGATGGCCCGGGCCAGGGCCAGGCGGTCGCCCTGCAGCAGCGCGTGCAGTTGCTGCGGATCCTGGGCGAAAATGTTGGGCAGGTCGAAGTCGCACTGCTGCAGCACATCGTTAATCATGCCCTGCAGGCCCATGCGCCGGCCATCGTCGGGCGAATAGATGCGGATGTCGTGGCGGGCCAGTTCCTCGATTTCGTGGGGCAAAATGGTGCCGCCTCCGCCGCCCACCACCCGCACATGGCTCAGCCCCAGGTCGTTCAGTTGCTGGCGCAGGTAGGTGAAGAACTCCATGTGGCCGCCCTGGTACGAGGTCACGGCCACGCCCTGCACATCTTCCTCCACCGCGGCCTTGACCAGTTCGGCCACCGAGCGGTTGTGGCCCAGGTGGATGACCTCCGCGCCCGTGGCCTGCATGATGCGGCGCATCAGGTTGATGGCCGCGTCGTGGCCGTCGAACAAACTGGCCGCGGTCACAATGCGCACCGCGTGCCGCGGGCGATAGGGCTCGGTCACCGGCGCAGGGGCCTTGGCGGCCCGATGAACGGCAGAGGATGCGGCTTGGGTCATGGTGCTCTCCTCGTCAGCGGGGATGGACAAAACAGGGCGCCCTCGCGGACGCCCGTAGCGTGTGCCGTGTGCTTCAAACGCCGAACACTTCGACCAGAATGCCTTTCTGCGCGTGCAGGCGGTTGTGCGCCTGCTGAAAGACCACCGACTGGGGCCCGTCCATGACCTCGTCGGTGATTTCGTAGCCCCGATGGGCGGGCAGGCAGTGCATCACGATGGTCGTAGGCTTGGCCTTGGCCAGCAAGGCCGCGTTCACCTGATAGGGCGGAAAGACCCGCATGCGCTTTTGGGCCTCCTCTTCCTGGCCCATGCTCACCCAGGTGTCGGTATAGATGACATCCGCGTCGGCCACGGCCTCGGCGGGGTCGTGGAGCAAGGCGATGGTGCTGCCGCTGGCCTCGGCAAAGGCCCGGGCCTGGGCCACCGCGTCGGCGGGGGGCTCATAGCCCTGGGGGCCCACCCAGGTGAAATGCGCGCCCAACTTGGCCGCCGCGTGCATGAGCGAGACGGCCACGTTGTTGCCGTCGCCCACGAAGGTGATGCGCAGCCCCTTGAGGCGGCCAAAGTGCTCGTACATGGTGAGCATGTCGGCCATGGCCTGGCAGGGGTGGTTGTAGTCGCTCAGGCCGTTGATGACCGGCACATCGGCCCAACGGGCCAGTTCCAGCACATGCTCGTGGTCGAACACCCGGGCCATGATGGCGTCCACATAGCCGGCCAGCACCCGGGCCACATCCGAGATGGCCTCCCGTTTGCCCAGGCCGATTTCCTGCGGGCCCAAATAGAAGGCATAACCGCCCAGATGCTGCATGGCCATCTCGAACGACACCCGCGTGCGCAAACTGGGCTTTTGGAAGACCATGCCCAACGACTTGCCCGCCAGCAGCGGCGGGTTCATGCCGTCCTGCTGCCATTGGCGCTTCAAATCCATCGCGCGGCGCAACATGCGCCACAATTCCTCGGCCGAAAAATCGGCAATGGCCAGAAAATCGCGCTTGGCACCGCTCATGAGGCTTCTCCTGTGGGGGGTGTCCACATTATAACACCGCTGCCTGGGGGTGGGGTATAATCGCGGCCACACGGGGGCGCGATGTCTCATGAAGTTATCCTGGTCGCGGATATCGGGGGTACCCGCTTGCGGGTGGCGGCCGTGGCCGCGGAGGTGGGGGAAGGGCCTCCGGCCTGGCTGCGCCGCGCGCAGCAGCCCACGCCTCGCACCGCGCCGACCGCGGGGCTGCTGCGCGCCTTGCGGGCCGTTCGGCCGCCGGGGGCGCGGGTGGTGCGGGTCGCGTTGGCCGTGGCCGGTTTCGTGGACGCCGCGCGCGGCGAGGTATTGCTCGCGCCTAACATCCCGGGTTGGCGGGACGAACCCCTGGCCGCGCGGGTGCAGGCGGCTTTGGCTGCCCCCGTGGTGGTGCTCAACGATGCCAACGCCGCGGCCTTGGGCGAGGCCACCTGGGGCGCGGGTCGTGGGCACAGGGCCGTGTTGTTCGTCACCGTAAGCACGGGCGTGGGCGGTGGCTGGGTGGTGGACGGTCGGATATGGGGCGGCGCGCGCGGCCTGGCAGGCGAGGTGGGACACCTGACCGTGGACCCCGCGGGCCCGCGCTGTTCGTGCGGGCAACCGGGGCATCTGGAGGCGATGGCCTCGGGCTGGGCCATTGCCCAGGCCGCCCGGCAGGCCACCGGCCGCGCGTGGGAGGCGCATCAGGTGGCCGCGGCCGCGCATCGCGGCGAGCCCTGGGCCCGGCAGGTGCTCACGCGCGCCGGCGCAGCCCTGGGCCGCGCCCTGGCCGACCTGAGCCATGTGCTCACCCCCGACATCATCATCCTGGGCGGCGGGGTCACCCGCAGCGGGCCGTTGTGGTGGCAGGCCGTGCAGCAGGCCTACGCGCGGGCCCTCATGCACCCGGCCTTCGCCGCGCCCGTGCGCGCGGCCGTACTGGGCGACGACGCGGGCCTGGTCGGCGCGTGGGTCGCGGCGCGCCAACA
>WGAK01000015.1 GCA_015494815.1 Anaerolineales bacterium
GTCCTGGGGCGAGCCGTAGGTCATGGCCGCGGCGTAGAGCATGATGCCCAAGGCGCGACGGCCCCCCGTGATGCTGAAGTGCAGGCGGTGGCCCTCACGCTTCCAGTGCTGAATCCGTTCGCGGATGCGCGCCCAGGCCGTGTCCAGGTCGTCGTCCGCGAGCAGATCAGGCAAAGGGCGCCCTGTATGGTCATTGAGCCCATAGGCCTGGTAGTGGATGTCACGGTACGGCTCGTGTCGCTCGAATTCCTTCGCCAGCCGGCGATGGGCGTCGTGATAGCGGGCGTTGCCGCCGGGGAATACCGTTTCCACCACTTGAGGACGGATGCCTCGCGCCAGGAGAGCGTCCAGGGTGAAAGTCAAAATTTGTGGCTGTCCCCCCAAGGAAGCGATTAGCACATGATACGGCATGCGCCCCCCTCGTGGTATAAAACCTCCTGTACGAAGAAACTGCCGACAAAAGCGAGTATAACATGAATGGCTTCGAACGCAAAGCCCCCTTCCCGGCCCTTTTGCTCATGGGGCCGCCCCATAGCGGCAAATCCGTGCTGGCCTATCACCTGGCCCGAATATTGCGGGAGCGGGATATCGCCCACTTCCTGCTGCGCACCGCACCCGACGGCGAGGGCAACTGGTTCTACGAAGGCCCGCCCAAAACCGTGGTCCCCTTGCGCCTGACGGCCAAAGGTCGCTATACCCCGCAACTGGTGCATCGGATGCTGGACATCATCCACCAACGCCATCTCCCTCTTCTTGTGGATATGGGGGGCAAACCGCGAGGCGCCCAATGGGATGTGTTGCGGGCCTGTACCCACGGGGTGCTGCTTTACCGCACCGGGGAGGAGCGAGACGCCTGGCTCACCCGTATCCGGCAGGCAGGGCTGCCCCTGGTGGCGGTGTTGCAGAGCCATCTTTCCGGGCCGGACCGCATTCTGCGGGAGTCGCCCTATTTGGAAGGGGTGATTTCGGGGCTGGATCGGCGCCAGCCCCAATTGGGGGAAACCTTTGAGGCCCTGGTGCGCCGGGTCGTTGCCCTGTTTCGCGTGCGCGAGGCAGACCTGGAGGCCTTCCATGCGCGTACCGCGCCGCGGGGGTTCACCTTCCTCAGCGAGCGAGCCCTGGCCCAGGCGCTGGGCAAGCCCCTGCCGCCCTGGTGGGCGCCCGAAGACATCCCCCACCTGCTTCCCCATCTGCCCCAGGGCCCGGTGGCCCTCTACGGCCGCGGCCCCACCTGGCTGGCCGCGGCGGTGGCCGCGCACCTCGCGCCCCGGCCCATGACCATTTTCGACGCGCATTTCGGCTGGGTCCGGGTGCCGGACCTAACCCTCGATGCTCAGGCGTCGCTGGCGCTGGAGGTGGCCGAGGCGCACGGCGCGGTATGGCTCAAGATGCGGCCCCGGGCCTTTTTGTTCCCTCAGGACCTGCCCCGGCCTTCGCTGCCGCCCGAGGTTTTCACCGTGATTTTGTGGGGGAAATTGCCCCGCTGGGTGTATGCTGCCTACGCCCGGGCCCTGGCCCCGCAGGTGCCGCGGCTGGCCGTATGGGAACCCCGGCAAGAACGCGCCGTTCTTATCGCCCCAACGGCAGGCCCATGAACAGGCTGGATTCCCCTACTGCTCCGCGTCCAGGGCTTTGAGGCGGAAATAGGCCTCCATGATGCGGCGCACGATGGGCGCGGCGGTCTTGGCCCCCTCGGTGCCGTCGTACACAAAGGCCACCACCACGATTTCGGGATTGTCGAAGGGCGCGTAGGCCAGGGTCCAGGCATGGGAGGGCCAGTCTCCCGGACGGCAGCGGTTGGCGGCCTGGGCTTTGTTGTCACAATACTCGGCCGAACCGGTCTTCCCCGCGGCCAGCACCGGAAAGTCCTTGAAGGTCTCCTTGAGCGTGCCATACGCCACGGCCCGCCGCATGCCTTCCCGCACCATCTCCAGCGCCCAGGGGTCAATGGTCTTGGTGACGCCGGTCTCACGGCAGCGGCCGATGCCGCCCGGATTCTCGAACTCGGGGATGCGCGCCTCTTGGGTCACATCCCAACGCACCACGGGCTGAAACGACTGCAGCACCCGCCCTTCCGCGTCCAGGTGCTCATACACCAGCGTAGGCTGCATCACCCGGCCGCCGTTGGCGATGGTTGCGCCCACCACGGCCATCTGGAGAGGCGTGACCAGCACATACCCCTGGCCCACGCTGGCCAGGTAGGTGTCGCCTGTGGACCAGTTTTCGCCGCGGAAGATGCGCTTCCAGGTGGGGTCGGGAATCAGGCCGTCGGCCTCGCCCGGCAGGTCAATGCCCGTATAGGTGCCGTACCCCAGAGCCTCGGCGTAGGCCTTGAGACGGCAGATGCCCACGCCGCCGTTGGGGATTTCGTCGAAGTAGCCCCCGCCCACTTTGTAAAAGCACACATTGCTGGAAAAGGCGATGCAGTCCAGGAACTCCAGTTGGCCAAAGCCGCCCGATTCGTAATTCCAATCGTAGAACGTGCGGCCGCGGCCCCGGTCGCCCGCGAAGTATTTTTCGGTCAACTCGATGGTGCCGGGCGCCTGGATAATCATGCCCGGCCGCACCACGCCCTCGTTCAGCCCGGCCGTGGCCGTGACCAGTTTGAACACCGACCCCGGCGGATGCTCGGCCGAGATGGCGTGGTTGAGCAAGGGCTTGAACTCGTCGGCCTCCAGGGCTTTGTAGTAATCGTAGGGGATGAAGCGGGCCAGGCGCTGGTTGTCGTAGGTCGGCACCGACACCATCGCCAGCACTTCACCCGTCTGCGGATTGAGGGCCACCGCCGCGGCATTGCGAAAGCGCGTGTAGCCGAAGTACGCGTTCCAACGGTCCAACTCGCTCTGGACGATGTTCAAGGCCGCGTCCTGCAGGCGCAGGTCCAGGGTCAGGCGCAAATTCACCCCCGGCTGGGGCTGGCGGGGCGGCTCCAGGTCGTACAAGATACGGCCGGCCACATCCACGGCCACCACCCGCCGACCGTTCTGCCCGGCCAGCAGGTCCTGATACTGCATTTCCAGGCCCGCGTAGCCCACTTTGTCCCGGTTGATGTCCAGGCCCTTCTCTTCGTAGTAATCCACCAGGGCTTCGGGCACAGGGCCCAAAAAGCCCACCACTGCGGCCGTCACCCGCCCGGTGGGATAGTCGCGCACGGGCACCACCTCGACGCCGATGCCCGGCCATTGCGCGGCCTTCTCTTCGACCACCAGGGCCACCTCTTTGGGCACATCGCACTTCAAGCGCACCGGCCGATAGGGTTGCGAAACCTCGCCGTATTCCAACAATTGCCGCAGCCCCAGTTCCGAACGGCAGGGCACATACGGGTGCGTCTGCAGGCTGTTCAGGTTCAGGGGCATGTCGAGCAGTTCGGCCAGTTCTTCCAACAGCGCGTCGCGGAAACCGGGGTCGTCGGGCAGGTAGGCCGCGGTCAAGGTGATGTTGTACGCGGCGGCATTGCGGGCCAGCACCCGCCCCCCGCGGTCGTAAATCACTCCCCGCGGCGCGGGCAGGTTGAGCACCTCGACCATGTTCTCCTGGGCGCGTGCGGCCCACAGCGAGCCCTGCAAAATCTGCAAGGTGAACAGCCGGGCCACGAACACGCCCAGCACGGCCACCAGCAGCGCCCATAGCACATAGACGCGCTGCCGCGCGAGACGATTCGTCCCAGAAGTCATACGACCAACCTCCCGAAGGTCCTGCGTCGTCCCCGGGCCCGCGGCGGGCAGGCCCACGCCTTCATCATACCAGAAACCGCGCGCCCGGACTCACAGCGCCCACGCCTGCCCCGGCTGCGGCACGGCCACCGGGCCGGCGAAAGTCTGCCGGGCCTGCCGCACCGCCTCGGCCGTCCGGCCGGGGTCCACATGGACCAGATACAACGCCTGCACGCCCGCGCGCTGCGCCGTGGCCCCGGCCTGCGCGGGGGTGCTGTGGCCGGCAAAGTCACCGGTGGCCTCGTGGAACAACGCGCTCGCGGCGCGCGCCAGCGCGTCCAGGGCCGGGTTGGGCGCGGTATCGGCCGAATAGGCCACGGCCCGCCCGGAGGGGCCTTCCACCCGCAACCCCCAGGTGGGCACCAGGTGCTGCATGGTCGCAGCCCACACGCGCACGCCGCCCCAGTCCAGCACCGGCTGTGGCGTAGCGTCCACGGGCGCGGCCTGCCACCGCAGCGGGTAGGCCCACGGCCAGGGCTCCCAATCCAGAGCCCGCAGCCAGGCCCGAACACGCGCCAGCGCGGGCGCGGGGCCGTGCACCGTCAGCGGGCGGGTGCGGCCGCGCAGCGCCAGGTTTTGCAGCAGCAAGGGCAGGCCGCTGACATGGTCGGGGTGGAAGTGGGTGAGCAGCACGTGCTCCGTCTGCGCGGGGTCGAGGCCCCAACGGGGCAGGTGCAAGTGCGGGTCCGCGGGCACATCCACCAGCAGCAGCCCGGCCGCGGTGGTCAGGGCGAAGTGGGTATTCCACACCTGGGGCGTGGCCACCGAAAACGCGTAGCCCAGGCACCACCAGCGCGGCGTCATCGGCGGCCCTCGTCGGTCAGGGCTTGCAAGGCCGCGCGCAAATCCAGCGTGCCTTCATAAAGCGCGCGGCCCACCACCACGCCCTGCAGCCCGGCCCGCGCGGTGTTCAGCACATGGGCCAACACCCACACCCCGCCCGCGGCGATGACTTGCGCCTGCGGCCCGGCCACCGCGGCCACCGAGCGGGCCAGGGCCAGGTTCGGCCCACGGCCGGTGCCGTCGCGGGCGATGTCGGTGACGATGAACACGCGCGCGCCGCGGCCGGCCAGGTCGGCCGCCAGAGCCGTTGCCTGCACCTCGGTGGCCGCCCGCCAGCCCTGGATGTGGATGCGGCCGCGCCGCGCGTCCAGGCTCACCGCGATGCGGTGAGGGCCCCACTGCTGCACCAGGTCGGCCACGGCCTGGGGCTGCCGCACGGCCAGGCTGCCCAGCACCACCCGCTGCACACCCTGGCCCAGCCAATGCGCGGCCGCCTCGGGGCTGCGCACCCCGCCGCCCCATTGAACGGCGGCCCCGTACTCGTCGGCTACACGCAGTAGTCCGGCCAACGCCGCCCGGTTGGCGCGGTCGTCTTCGCCCAGGGCCGCATCCAGGTTGACCACATGCAGCCAGCGCGCGCCGGCCTCCAACCAGTGCCGGGCCATCGCCGCCGGGTCTTCGGAGAACGCGAATTCCTGCTCGGGGTCGCCCTGCCACAAACGCACCACTCGTCCCCCACGCAGGTCAATGGCCGGATACACTTCGAACGCGCTCATGCGGCACCTCACGGCTGAATGTGCAAGAAGTTGCGCAGCAGGCGCAGGCCCACGCGCTGGCTCTTCTCGGGATGAAATTGCACGCCGAACAGCACGCCCCGTTGCACCATGCTCACGAAGTGCAGGCGGCCGAAGTCGGTTTGGGCGACCACCACGGCCTCGTCCGCGGGGCGGCAATAGTACGAATGGTTGAAGAACACATACGCGCCGGCCGGAATACCTTCCAACAGCGGCGACGGCCGTTGGGGGCGAATCTGGTTCCAGCCTGTGTGAGGCACCTTTTCGCCCACATCGGCCGGAAAGCGCACCACCTCGCCCGGCAGCAGCCCCAGGCCGCGATGGGTGCCCATCTCGTAGCCCACCTCGAACAGGGCCTGCATGCCCACGCAAATGCCCAACAACGGCACACCACGGCCTACGGCCTCGATGACGGCCGCATCCAGGCCGGGCTTGCGCAGGCCTTGCATGAAGTCGCCGAACGCGCCCACGCCGGGCAACACCAAGCGCGGGGCCCGGCGCACCACCTCGGGGTCACGGGTCACGGTAACTCGCGCGCCCACCCGAGTGAGGGCCTTGCGCACGGAGTGCAAATTGCCGCTGCCGGCATCAATCAGCACTACTTGTGGGGCCGCCGTCATGGTCACCTCCAACACAATGCAGGTTGCCGCCCACGGGCGTCAAAACTCGATACCCGGCTGGGCGCGCATGCCTGCATCGAAGGGATGTTTGATGTTGCGCATCTCGGTCACCAGGTCGGCGTAAGCCTGCAAAGCCGGGGGCGCATACCGCCCCGTGATGAGCACATGCGTGGCGGGCGGTTTGTGGGCCTGCAGCCAGGCGACCACCTGCTCCGTCGCCAGCCAGCCGAAGTGCAGGGGATAGGTGAATTCGTCCAGCAACACCAGGTCGTACCGGCCCGACGCGATTTTGTCCTGGGCCAGTTGCCAGCCCGCACGGGCCCGAGCCGCGCTGTCGTCCTCATCCTGCGCCCGCCAGGTGAACCCGTCGCCCATCTTGTACCACTCCCAGCCCAGGCGCCGGGCCGCTTTGACCTCGCCCCACTGCCCGGTCTCGGCCTTGAGGAACTGAATCACCAGCACTTGCATGCCGCGGCCCCAGGCCCGCAGCAAGGTTCCCAGCGCGGCGGTGGTCTTGCCTTTGCCTTCGCCGGTGAAGACCAGCACCAGGCCCTGCCGTCCGCGGGCCCGGCGAGGCGTTGTCGTCATCTCGCACCTCACACGCACACGATAGCGCCCATTGTACCGCCCTTGCCCATCCTGGGCAACGGTGAGATAATGCAGGCGCGCGCAAATGTTGCCGGAGGATATGTCCGCGGTGGTAAATCTCACCCATCCCCCGCTGAGCCTTGCTACGCTCGGCTCATCTGCCCCCTTCCCTCTCTTCCTAAGAGAGGGAAGGGGGCGGCTTCGGCGGTGCGAAAGCGCCGCCGAAGCGGGGGTAGGGAGAGATCCTGCCAGACGACTTGCCCTTGGGCACCATCGCCCACAGCGGCACCAGGGGCCACACAAAACCACCCGTCCTCTGATTTCGGCAATTTTTGCATGCGCCGATAATACAAAGCCGAC
>WGAK01000016.1 GCA_015494815.1 Anaerolineales bacterium
ATCTTCGAGCCCTTCTTCACCCGCAGCCAGGTGAAAATGAGCGGCGCGCCCGGCCTGGGGCTGGGGCTTTACATCGTGCGCTCCCTGGTCGAGCGCCTGGATGGTTCCATCGAGGTGTGGAGCGAGGAGGGGAAGGGCTCGGTCTTCACCGTCATCTTCCCTTATGTGCCGCCGCCTCGGTCCCAGGCCCCAACTTCACAGCGCCTGCGGGCGGCCAATTGAACCAGGAGGAGCCATGAGCCAACCCGTGTATCCCGCGTTGGTGGTCGAAGACGACGCCTTTCAGGCCGAAATCTTCGCCAAGGCCGTCGAGGCCGCGGGCTTCGACCCGGTGGAAACTCGCCACGATGGCCAGGAAGCGTTGGCTTACCTGCAGCAGCACTCCCCCATGTTGGTGGTGCTGGACCTGAACCTGCCCGGCGCCCTGGGCGATGACATCCTGGCCTACATTCGGGGCGAACCGCGGCTGGCCGAGACGCGGGTCATTCTGGCCACGGGCAATCCCCACATGGCCGACCCGCTCCAGGCCGAGAGCGACCTGGTGCTGCTCAAACCCGTCAGTTTCTCGCAGTTGCGCGACCTGGCGTTGCGTTTGCGCCGGGCCATCGCGGTCCAGCGCGGCGAAGATTGCGACGCGGGCTAAGCGATACCGGCTACGGCCGCGCGGGCGGGTCGCGCAGCGGCACCACGCCGCCGGCCACGACCCAATAGGCTCGCGTGGCCGCGGCCCGCACCTGCTGGTTGGCCCAGCCCAACCAGTCCCGATATTGGCGGGCCAGGGCCTGCAGGGGGACGATGCCCAGGCCCACCTCGTTGCTCACCACCAGCAAAGTGCCGCCCCAGGCGCGCCACGCCTCGAGCAACTGGCGGACCTCGTCCTGTACGGCCGGGGGGCCGCCTTCCAGCAGCGCGTTGGAGACCAGCAAAGTCAGGCAGTCCAGCACGGCCACGGCATGCCGGGCCTGCGTGCGCAGCGCCTGACCCACCCGGCGAGGGGCTTCGAGGGTCTGCCAGGCCGCGGGGCGTTCGGCCCGGTGGGCCGCGATGCGTTGGCGCATCTCCGCGTCCAGGGCCTGGGCGGTGGCGAGGAAGGTGACCTGCTCACGGCCCAGGGCGTAAGCCCAACGCACGGCCAGGGCGCTCTTGCCGCTGCGAGCGCCACCCAGCAAAAAGAACAAGCGCGCCATACCAAAGGCGAACGGGCCCGCGTATTGCGGGCCCGTGGGGTGCCGTAGAACCGCTTAGGCGATTTCCACCGTGGCGCCGGCCTCTTCCAGTTTGGCCTTGGCCGCCTCGGCCTCTTCCTTGCTCACGCCCTCCAGAATCTTGGAGCCGGGCGTCTCGGCCACCTGCTTGGCCTCCTTGAGGCCCAGGCTGGTCAGTTGGCGGATGGCCTTGATGACCTGAATCTTCTTGGGCCCGGTTTCCTTCAGGATGACATCGAACTCGGTCTTTTCTTCCTTGGCCTCCTCGGCCGCGCCGCCGGCCGCGCCGGCCACCGCAGCCACCGCCACGGGCGCGGCCGCGGACACGCCCCACTTCTCTTCCAGCATCTTGACCAGTTCCGCGGCTTCCATCACGGTGAGTTGGCTGAGTTCCTCAACCAGTTTTTCCAAATCCGCCATGACAAATCCTCCTGCAGGGATGATTGCGAGGGTTTTTGCTTGCGAACACGATAGGCCACGACCGGGCTATGCCGCGGTCGCTTCGGCTTGAGCGCCGTCTTGCTCGCTGTACGCGCGCACCACGGCCGCCAACTGGCGGGCCGGCTCGGCCAGCAAGCGCGCCAGTTGCGATGCCGGCGCCATGATGGTGCCCAGCACCTGCGCCCGCATCACCGGCAGCGGCGGCAGGCTGGCCAGTTGCTTGACCTGCTCCGCGCTCACGGGCTGCGTGCCCAGGTACCCTGCTTTGACCCGCAACGCCTTGTCGTGCTCTTTGGCGAAATCCACCACGGCTTTGGCCGTGGCCGCGGGGTCTTGCAGGGCGAAGGCCATCATGGTGGTGCCTTCGAAGACGGACGCGTCGTCGGGCAGGGGATAGCCGCTTTCGCTAAGCGCGATTTTGACCAGGGTGTTCTTCACCACCATCAAGCGGCCGCCCGATTCCCGCACCGCGTGGCGGAGTTGCTCGGTCTCCGCGACGCTCAAGCCATGAAAGGACGCGATGACCAGGGCCTGGCTCTCGCCGAGCAGATCTTGGTACAACGCGACCAGTTCACGCTTGCGGGTTTTGCTAATGGCCAAGGCGTCCACCTCCTGTTCGATAAGATGGGGCCCCATGCAAAAACGCCCTTGCCACCGAGGCAAAGGCGTCACATGCGTCACATGCGTCACGGCTCCCCGCTGGGGAGCGTGGGTTCACCCTCGCCTCGGCAGGATGTTTAAGCCTGGACGGCCCCTGCGGTCTACGGCGAATCTTCGGTTGTCCGAAGCGCAGCGCATTGTACCCCAAAAGTCGCGGTTTGTCCAGCCCCGCGCGCATCGCGCCCATTCTACGCTTGCATTTCGGCCGCGCGCGTGGTACTGTGAGTACAGCGCGTCAACGAGGAGGTTAACCTATGCGCGGTAAGTGGACCCTCTTGGTGGGCGATTGGGTGGTTTTGACGCTGATTTCGGTGTTGGGCTTCATGTTTCACAACACCCTGAGCGTCGCCACCCTGCCCCGCTTGCTGGGCAGCATTGTGGTCACCGGCCTGGCCTGGGCCCTGGCGGCCATCCCCACGGGCGCGGTGGACCCGGCACGCGGGGCCTCGCCTCGGGCCTGGTGGCGGTGGGTGTGGGCCGGTGTGCTGGCCGTGCCGCTGGCCTTAGCGCTGTACGAGTTCCCCCGGGGGCGGGTGGTGACCTGGGCCTTTGCCCGGGCGCTGGGCACCTTCGCCTTGTCGGGCATCGTGCTCTGGCGCCTGGTATACTGGCTGGTTCGAGGCCGACGCCAGACCGTGTGAGCCATTTTGGCAGGAAGCCCGCGCATGCACGACGACGAAGCCTGGGTAGCCGCTGCTCGCCGCGGCGACCTGGACGCGTTCAACCGCCTGGTGTTGCGCTATCAGGACCAGGCCTATCGCGTGGCCTATCATTTGCTGGGCGACCCCGATAGCGCCGCGGACGCCACGCAAGAAGCCTTCCTCAAGGCCTATCGGGCGTTGTCGCGCTTTCGGCGCGGGTCGTTTCGGGCCTGGCTGTTGCGCATCGTGACCAACACTTGCTATGATATGCTGCGCCGTCGGCGGCGTCGGCCGCAGGTTTCGCTGGACGCATCGTTGGAGGACGGCCGTCCGGGTGAGGCCTCGGCCTGGTGGCGCGACCCCAACCCCGCGCACGACCCGGCCCACTATGTGGAGCGCCGGGCCCTGGCCGCGGCCCTGGAGACCTGCCTGGAGGCCTTGCCCCCCGACTTTCGGGCGGTGGCCGTGCTGGTGGATGTGGAAGGTTTGGATTATCCCACCGCGGGGCAGGTTTTGGGCATCCCGGTGGGCACGGTCAAGAGCCGCCTGGCCCGAGCCCGGCGGCGCTTGCGCGATTGTCTGCGACGGGCCGGGTGGGGAACCCCGGCCTCGGCCTCGGCGTTGAAAGAATGACCATGAACACGCGCCGTTCGTCCCTCACCGATGCGGATTGGGAGCGCCTGTCTGCGTATGTGGACCGGGCGCTGCCGCCCGCGGAGCGCCGGGCTGTGGAGGCCCGCCTGGCGCGCGACCCCGCGTGGCAGGCCGCGCTGGCCGAATTGCGCGCGCTGCGGGCGGCTTTGCGGAATCTGCCCACGCCCCCGCGGCCGCGCAGTTTCGTGCTCTCACCCGCGGCCGTGCCGCAGCGCAGGGGATGGTGGCCGCGCATGCCGCGGGCCTGGCCGGCCTGGGCCGGTGCGATGGCGGTGCTGGTGCTGGCGTTGGTGGTCGGCTGGGGGGTGTGGTCGCTGCGGCCTCCGGCCGGGGCTCAGCCCGTCCACCTGGAAGCCGCCGCGCCGGCGACCGAGGCCGGCCCTGTTGCGGCCGAGCAAGCCGCAGCCGCACCGGCCCCCTCTGAGGACGAAGTCGCGGGGGCGGCCAAGGCCGCGAACGAAGCCGCTCCCGAGGCCGCGTCGCCTTTCGCCCCGCCAGCCTCCTCGGCCGTCGCGGAGGCATCGCCGACGTCTTCCGCGTCGCCGACCCCGACGCCCACGCCTGCCGCGCCACGCGCGCCGGTTGTGGCGCCGCCGCAGCGCGCGCCCGTGGGCCTGGTCGCGCTATGCGTGCTCGGCGGGCTGCTGGTGGTCGGCGTGGGGCTGTGGGCGCTGGTCCGCCGTCGGCGCTGAAGCCTCGGCCTGGCGCAGGGCCTGAAAGGCGGCGATGGCCACCTCAATCATGGCGTCGTCGGGGGGGCGGGTGGTCAGCCGCTGCAAAGCCAGGTTGGGCGCAATCAACAGCCGCATGAGGGGGTGCCCGCGGTGCCGCGCGCTGAAGCGCAGGTACTCATAGGCCAGCCCTGTGAGCACGGGCAGCAGGGCCAGGCGGGTCAGCAGGCGCATCCCCAACGACATGGGCCCCAACGCGGCGAAGACCAGCACCGAGAGCAGCACCAAAATCAGCAGAAAAGCCGTGCCGCACCGGGGGTGTTCCTCAGGAAACGGCCGCACCCCCTCGACGGTAAGGGGCGCGGCGTGCTCGAACGCGTGGATGGTCTTGTGCTCCGCGCCGTGGTAACCGTACAGGCGGCGCACATCGGGCAGCAGCCCAATGACGGCCACATAGCCCACCAGCAGCACCAGGCGCAGCAGCCCTTCGACCAGATTCCCGGCCAGGGCCGACCAACCCAGGGCCCGCTCCAGCACCTGGGCCACTCCCGCAGGCAGCCAGAAGAACAAGCCCACGGCCAGGGCCAGTGAGGCGCCCAGGCTCACATACAAGGCCGGGCCCTCCAAGGGCTCTTCCCCCGCGCCTTCGGCCTGCACATTGGCCGACCAGGTCAGGGCCTGGACGCCCAGCACCAGCGCATCCCACAGGCCGATGATGCCGCGCAGGAAGGGGATGCGGGCCAGGGGACTGCGGTAGATGGCGGCCAGCCGCCCGGTGCGGATGACGATGTGGCCGGCGGGCGCGCGCACGGCAATGGCGTAGGCCGTGCGCCCGCGCATCATGACGCCCTCGATGACGGCCTGACCGCCGTAGGAAGGCAACGATTGGGTGGGGGAGGATGGGGAATGGGCGGCCATGTCTGCTCCCAAAAGGCCGCCGCGGCGGGAGGCCACCGCGGCGGCAGGTCGTGGCCCGCGGTGGGGCGCTACAGATTGTAGAAGAAGTGCACCAGCGCCTGGATGCCTTTCTGCCAGGTGGGCCGGTGCAGGTTCTCGTTGGGGCCGTGGGCGTTGGCGCCGGGCAGGGCAAAGCCCGTGAGCACCGACGGAATGCCCCGCCGTTGCAGTTCGGCCACGATGGGGATGGTGCCGCCCCCGCGCACATACAGCGGTTCGCGCTGCCACACGGCCTGCAGGGCCTGGGCCAGGGCCTGCACTTGCGGCGCGTGCATGTCCACATACGCGGGCGGCGCGCCGACCATCTCCACCAGTTCCCAGCGCACGGTGGGCGGCGCGTGCTGCTCCAGGTAGCGCCGCAACGACGCGGCCGCGTGCTCGGGCGTCTGGTCCGCGACCAGGCGCATGGAAATCTTGGCCATCGCCCGCGCGGGGATGATGGTCTTGGAGCCTTCACCCGTGAAGCCGGCGAGCAAACCGTTGACTTCCACGGTGGGGCGGGCCGTGGTGCGTTCGTACACGCTGTAGTCGGGCTCGCCCCACAGGCCGGGTGCGCCGGCCTGCTGCAAGAAGGCTTCGTCGTCGAAGGGCACCTGGGCCAGCCGTTGGCGTTCCTCGTCGCTCAGCGGGCGCACGGCGTCGTAGAAGCCCGGCAGGGTGACCCGGCCCTGCGCGTCGTGCATGCCCGCGATGAGTTCGGCCAGGGCCTGGGCCGGGTTGTGGATGGCGCCGCCGTACAGGCCGGAATGCAGGTCGTGGCTCGGGCCCGAGACCCACAGTTCGAAATAGGCCAGCCCGCGCAGCGCGTAGGTGATGCTGGGCATGTCGCGGTCGTGCATGCCCGCGTCGGGGTTGAGGCAAAAGGCCGCCGCGAAGTCGTCGGCGTGGGCTTCCAGCACCCGCGCCACGCCGGGCGAGCCGATTTCCTCTTCGCCCTCGAACAGGAATTTGAAGTGCACCGGCTGGCCCGCGGCCCGCACGGCCTCCACCGCGGCCAGCGCGGCCATGACCTGGCCTTTCATGTCGGCCACGCCGCGCGCGTAGAGCATGTCGCCGCGGCGCACCAACTCGAAGGGCGGCGTTTCCCACGGGTCCAGGGGCTCCGCGGGCTGCACATCGTAGTGCCCATACACCAGCACGGTGGGCGCGTCGTCCCGCTCGGCCCGCAACTCGCCGAACACCAGCGGGTGCACCCCTTCGTCGAACAGGGCCACCCGCTGCGCACCCAGGCGCTGCAGACGGTCGGCCAGCCATTGGGCCGCGCGGCGCATGTCGTCTTTGTGCGCCGGGTCGGTGGAGATGGAGGGGATGGCGATGAGTTCGCCCAGCGCGGCTTCAAAGTCCGCCAGATGGCGCTGCACATAGGCCAGGGCTTGGGCACGGGAATCGCTCATGGTTGCCTCCGGCAGGAAGATGGCGTGTACGGTTCGTTCGCCTGGATTGTACCGCATTTGCGCGGCTTTGACGCTGCTTTGACGGCCCCGGGGTAGGCTGGGGAAAATCGGGCCTGCGGGCCTTGCTTGGAGGGATGTTATGCGCGACTGGCGACGATGGATGGCCGTGGTGGTCATGGGATTGGGGTTGGCCTGGGCGGCCGGTTGGGGCGTAGGCCGTGGGAGCGCGAACGCGGCGCCGCCCGAGACCGCGTCCGGCACCGGGCCCGCGCCGGCTTCCACCAGCACCCAGGTGCGCATGGAAGCCGAGACCGTGGTGCTGACGGTGAGCCCCGACGGGCTCCAGGCCCAGGTGACCGGCGAGTATCTCATGCGCAACATGGGGGCCCAGACCGAGACGCTGGGCGTGCGCTTTCCGCTGGGGTATGTCACCGGCCTGGGCAATGTGACCGAATGCCCCGAGATTCGCGGGCTGCAAGTGTGGGTGGACGACCAGGCCGTGACCTGGCAGCGCATCTCGGGCACGCCTACCGCGGCCTGTCCGGGCGACAGCGCGCCGTGGGCCGAGTTCCAGGTGACCTTCCCGCCGCAGCAGCCCGTGCGTTTGCGGGTGGCATATACCCAGGACGCGTGGGGCTACGCGCCCTATCGGGTGCTGAGTTACATCGTCGAGACCGGCGCGGGCTGGTATGGCACCATCGGCCAGGGCGAAATCCGGGTGGAGATGCCGTACGAGGTGTCGCCGGGCAATGTGGTGCTGGAGGGCAGTGTGGGGTTCGGCTTCACTTCGCCCCACGCGCAGTTGCAGGGCCGCACGGTGCGGTGGCAGTTTCAGGACCTGGAGCCCGGCCCGCAGGACAATTTCTTCCTGCTGTATGTGGAGCCCGAGGTCTGGCAGGCTGTGGAGCAGCGGCGGGCCGCGGTGCAGGCCAACCCGCAGGACGGCGACGCGTGGGGCTTTTTGGGCCTGGCCCTCAAGCGGGTGCTGCAGGTGCCGGGTTTGTGGGATATGGGCCGCACTTTGCGGCATGACCCCGGCGCGCGGGCCTTGCTGGACGAGGCGCTGCAGGCTTATGCCCAAGCCGTGGCCTTGCGGCCCGACGACCCCGACTGGCATTTCGGCTATGCGGAGTTGTTGGTGGCCGCGGCCGTGACCTGGGGCGAGGATGAGCCGCAGCAGGCCCACGCGTACAAGGCGCAGGCCACCGCAGAGTTGGCCCAGGCCCTGGCGCTGGACCCGCAGCACGCGAAGACGCGCGCCTTTCTGGAGGATTACGCCTTCTTGCTGGAGGGCTGGGTGGAAGTGCGCAATGGCCAAGTGGTCTTCGTGGGCCTGACCGCAACCCCACCGGCGCCGGCGGGCGGCGCGCCGCCCGCGCCGGCCGAGCCGGAGGCGACCGCAGCCCCGCCGCTGGGCTCGTCCCCGGCCGAACCGGAGGGCGTTCCCCCGGCCGGGCCTGCGCCCGCGACGCTGCAGCCCCCGGCCGGTGCCGCGCCGGCGACCGTTCCCGCGGCGTCTGGCAACACCGCGGCCGACGATGGCGCGCTCGCGGCCTGGGTGGGGCTGGTGGCGCTCATGGCTTTGTGCGGCGGGGGCGCGCTGGTGGTGGCCGTGGGCCTGGCCGTGTGGTTCGGCCGGCGGGCGCGCTAAGCCTTCAGGTCAGCGCCTCTCGCACCAGGGCCCATACCCGGTCGAACATGGCCGGGGTGAGGCGGCCGGTTTGGGTGTTCTGGCGGCTGGGGTGATAGGAGGCGATGAAGGTGGGCAGGTTTGGGGCGGGCCGGTAGCGGGCTGCGTGGGCGAAGGGCATCCGCGGCAACTGCGTATAGCCAAGATGTTCGCGGTAGACCCGCTGGATGCCCTCCCACGCGATGCGCCCCAAACCGACCACGACTTGCAGCGTGGGTTGCAGCAGTCGCACTTCGGTGGCCAGGTAGGGCAAACAGGCCCGGATTTCCGCCGCGGTGGGGCGGTTCTTGGGCGGCACGCAGCGCACCACCGCGGTGATGTACATGTCGCGCAGGGTCAGGCCGTCGTCCCGGTGGGTGGCGGTGGGCTGGCTGGCGAAGCCGGCCCGGTGCAGCGCGGGGTAGAGGAAGTCGCCCGAGGCGTCGCCGGTGAACATGCGACCGGTGCGGTTGGCCCCGTGCGCGCCGGGGGCCAGGCCCACCACCAGCACGCGAGCGCGTGGGTCGCCAAAGCCGGGCACGGGCCGCCCCCAGTAGTCCCACGCCCGAAAGGCCCGGCGCTTGGTGCGGGCCACTTCCGCGCGCCATTGCACCAGCCGCGGGCATCGCTCACAGGCCACCACCTGCGCGTGCAGCGCGTCCCACGGGTCGCCGGTCGGGCTCACGCCTGCAACACCGTGAAGTAGGTGTAGTGATAGGCGATGTGGTCGTCCAGCAGGCCGAGGGTGTCGCGGCCCTGCAACACCTTGGGCCCCGCGGCCGCGCCCTGCCAGGAGAAGTGGCGCACGTGGCCCGACCCCGACCGCTGGGTGACGATGAAGGCCCCTTGCGGCGCGATGGCCTGGAAGAAAGTCTCGTACCATTGCCGAATGGCTTCGCGGCCGGTCAGGGTACCCTGGGGCTGCACCAGCACCGCGTTTTCGGTGTGCAGCGCGGCCACGGCCGCCGCGTCGTGCTGGTTGAGCGCGGCGAAGTAGCGG
>WGAK01000017.1 GCA_015494815.1 Anaerolineales bacterium
ACCCGCCAGTTGACCACCCATCTGGAGCAGCAGGTCGAGGAACGCACTGCGGCCTTGCGTGCCGAGCATCGGCGGGCCCAACTCATGGCCCACATCTTCGCGGAACTGGCCGGCAGCCTGGACCTGGACCAGGTGCTCAATCGCACCTTAGATACGCTGCTCGACGGGCTCAACGCGACGCAGGGGGTCGTGCTGCACATCCCGCCCGACGACCCCAGCCGCGTGGTGTGGCGCGCCGGCCGAGGGCCGCGCAAGCCGGCCTTTGGCGGCGAACCCGTGGACCTGCCCGCCGATGACCCCTGGCTGCGTCAGGTCACCCGCCAGCATCAGGTGTTGGTCATCGGCCCTACGACGCCCTGGCCCCCGGGCTGGGCCGACCTGTTCGGCCAATACCCCAGCGGGGTGGCTGCGCCGTTGCTTTTGGGCGCGGAATCCCACGGCCTGCTGCTTTTGCTGCGCGCCGAGCCCCGGCCCTGGCCCGAAAACGACATCGAACTGGTGCAGGCCACGGCCATGCAGATGGCCACGGTCATCCAGAACACCAATGTGGTGCAATTGCTGCACCAGCAGATTGCCGAGACGATGGAACTGTCGCGCGCCCGGCAGGTCGAGGCCAGCCGCATGCGCGCCATCTTGGAGGCCGTGGCCGACGGTATCCTGGTCACCGACCCGAGCGGGCGGGTGACGCTGGTGAATCCTTCGGCCGAACGACTCTTGGGTCTGCGGGAAGAAGATTTGCTGGACCAGCCCCTGGAGCGTTTCCGCGGCTTGTTCGGCGCGCAGGGCCAATCGTGGCTGGAACACATCCACCACTGGTCGCAAAACCCCGACGATTACGAACCCGGCGCGAGCGCGGCCTCGCAAATCGAGTTGGAAGACGGCCGGGTGCTGGCCATCCACCTGGCGCCGGTGTTCATGCAGCACCGCTTCTTGGGCACGGTGTCGGTCATTCGCGACATCACCCACCACATCGAAGTGGACCGGATGAAGTCCGAGTTCGTGGCCACGGTGAGCCACGAACTGCGCACCCCGTTGACGGCCATCAAAGGGTATGTGGACCTGCTCACCAAGCCGCACATCATGGGCGACCTCAACCCCAAGCAGGCCCGCGCCGTGGATGTCATCCAACGGCATGTGCACCGCCTGATAACCCTGGTCAACGACCTGCTGACCCTGTCGCGGTTGGAGTCGGGTCGGGTGCGCATCCAGCCCGAGCCTACGGACTTGACGCCCATCTTGACCGAGACGGTGGACGAATTCCGGCGCCAGATGGCCGACCAGGGCCGCGACTTGACCATCGAGTTGGCCCCCTTGCCGCCGTTGCCCCGGGTGTACGCCGACCCGCAGCGGGTGCGGCAAATCGTGGGCAATCTGGTCGAGAACGCCTGCCGCTACACCCCCGACGGTGGGCGGGTCACGGTGCAGGCCCGGACGGACGACAGTACCGTGCAGGTCAGCGTGCGCGATACGGGCATTGGCATCAAGCCCGAGGATTTGGACAAGGTGTTCGAGCGTTTCTATCGTGGCGAGCATCCCCTGGTGATGAAGACGGCCGGCACCGGGTTGGGTCTGGCCATCGTGCGGCAGTTGGTTGAGATGCACGGCGGGCGCATCTGGGTCGAGAGCACGGGCGTGCCCGGCGAGGGCTCGACCTTCCACTTCACGCTGCCGGTGTTCGTGCCCGAGCATCACCCTGTGGCATCGGAGTAGGGATATGCCCAAGATTCTCATCGCCGAAGACGAGCCCGACATCCGTGAACTGGTGGCGTTGATTTTGCAGTTGGACGGCCACGAAGTGGTGCAGGCCCGGGATGGGCAAGAAGCGGTGGAAATGGCGCGCACGGCCCGCCCCGATTTGATTTTGATGGATGTGCGCATGCCCCGCATGACGGGCTACGAAGCCTGCGAGGTCCTCAAAGGCGACCCGGCCACCGCGAACATTCCTGTGGTGTTTTTGTCGGCCAAGGGGCAGGCCGGCGAAATCGAGGCCGGCTATCGAGCCGGGGCCGCGGCCTATCTGCTCAAGCCTTTCGACGCCGAAGATTTGTTGGCGCAGGTGCAGCAGTTGTTGGCCCAGGCTCAAGGGTAAGCGTATGAGCGCGTTGTTGCTGCCGAACCGCACCTTCTTGCATTACGAAGTCCTGGGACGCGGCATGCCCCCGGTGGTGTTTTTGCACACCTGGGTGGGCTCGTGGCGCTATTGGCTGGCCACGATGGAGGAGTTGTCCATTTACCATCGGACCTATGCCCTGGACTTCGCCGGTTTTGGCAGCACCTTAGGCGGGCAAAGCCGCAGCCTGGACGATTATCTCGAACAGGTGGAGGTCTTCATCCACTCGCTGGAATTGCACGAGGTCGTGCTGGTGGGGCACGGCCTGGGCGCGGTGGTGGCCATTGCCCTGGCCGCGCGGGAACCCGACCGGGTGCAGGGCCTGGTCACCGTAGGCGCGCCGCTGCATCCCGGCTGGCATCGGGTGTTGCCCGAAACGCCGCCCGAGGCCCTCAGCCGTTTGGTGCGTTCCACCAAAGAAGCCTTCTACAGCGAAGTGCTGCAGCCCGAGGCGCGGCGGGTGTCCATTCAGGCCTATCGCACCGCCGTGCTGGCCACCGCGCAGGTGGATGTGCAGGCCCTGGCCGAAGATACTTCCCAACCCTGGTTGGCCCTGTATGGCCGCCAGGACCCCGTGCTGCAAGGCATCTTGGAGCGTAACGGCGGCTATTGGCCGCTGCCCTCGTCGCCCATGCACCATGTGCTCATCTTTGAACGGGCAGGTCACTTTCCCATGCTCGAAGCCCCCCGCCCCTTCCATCGCGTGCTGCGCGATTTTCTCAGCCTGCCGCCAGGTGGCGACCTGCGCGACCTGCAACTGCGGGACGAATGGCGGCGGCGCTTCCGCTGACGCTGCTCGTCGCGTGGTTGGGCCTGTTGGGGTGGGGGCGCCCGGCGCTTCCAAACGCCGTCTACATTGCCACGCGTGAGCCCGTCGCTGCACTGACCCCCGGACATGACCTCGCGTCTTGCGCGGAGGCGGGTGTGGTGCGCGCCATCGAGGTGCCCACCGGTTATCTGGACCGGGGCCGCATGGACGCCCGCATCTATTTGCCCCCTTGTTATGACCCCCAGGCCACGCCCGGCTATCCGCTGCTGGTGCTCATCCACGGTCAGGGCTTCACCCCCCAACAGTGGCTCGACCTGGGCCTGCCCCGCCGGGCCGACGCGCTCATCCGTCGTGGTGAGGCGCCGCCCTTCATCGTGCTCATGCCCTACGACCCGCCTCCGGCCATGCGCCCCCCGCACAGCGGTTTCGATGAGGCCCTGTTGAACGACCTGCTGCCCTGGGTCACGGCCCACTATGCCGTGCGCCCCGAGCGGGCTTATTGGGCCATCGGGGGAATTTCGCGCGGCGCGGCCTGGGCCATTCACCTCGGCCTGCGCCACTGGGAGCGGTTCGGGGCCATCGGCGGCCACAGCCCGCCCGTGTTCTGGAGCGACGGCTTGCAAATCCCTGCCTGGCTGGACGCCATTCCCGCGGGGCAATGGCCGCGCATCTACCTGGATATCGGCGATGCGGACCGGGGTGAAATCTTGCGCTCGGCCCAGGAGTTCGAGACGCTGCTCACCGAGAAGGGCGTGCCGCACCAGTGGCATTTGAATGTAGGCCGTCACGAGCAGGCGTATTGGAACGCGCATCTGGAGGCGTATCTGCGCTGGTACACCGCGCCCTGGGCCGCGGCCGAACCGTCCCCCGCCGAGGAGGCCCCATGAGCACGCCGTTCCGCTTCGAGATTTTGGCGACCGCGGGCAAGGCCCGCGCCGGCATCTTTCACACGCCACACGGCCCCATCCCCACGCCGGTGTTCGCGCCCGTGGGCACCCAGGCCAGCGTCAAGGCCCTGACGCCCGAGCAGGTGCGCGCGGCCGGCGCGACGCTGATTTTGGCCAACACCTATCACCTCTATTTACGCCCTGGTGCGGCGTTGGTGGCCGAGATGGGCGGCTTGCACCGCTTTATGGCCTGGCCGCATCCCATCCTCACCGATTCGGGCGGCTTTCAGGTGTTCTCGCTGAGCGATTTGCGCGAGGTGGACGACGACGGCGTGACCTTCCGCAGTCACCTGGACGGCTCGCAGCATCGTTTCACGCCCGAAATCGCGGTGCGGGTGCAAGAGCAGTTGGGCGCGGACATCATCATGGCCCTGGACGAGTGCCCCGAGCCCTACGACCGGGCGTACAACGAACAGGCGCTGGTGCGCACGCACCGCTGGGCCGAGCGCAGCCTCAAGGCCCATACGCGGTCCGACCAGGCTTTGTTCGGCATTGTCCAGGGCGGCGTGTTCCCCGATTTGCGGGAGCAATCGGCCCGCTTCATCGCCTCGCTGGGTTTCCCCGGCCATGCTATCGGCGGGTTGTCGGTGGGCGAGACGCCCGAGGAGCGGGATGCCATCACCGACCTGGTGACCGATATCCTGCCCGCGGACAAACCGCGTTACCTCATGGGCGTGGGCACCCCTCGCGACCTGGTGGCCGGGGTGCAGCGTGGGGTAGATATCTTCGACTGCGTGCTGCCCACCCGTCTGGCTCGCCACGGTACGGCCATGCTGCGCGACGGTCGTCGTCTCAATGTGCGCAACGCACGTTTCGCCCGCGACCCCCGGCCCCTGGACCCGACCTGCACATGCTATACCTGCCGTACGTTCAGCCGGGCCTATGTGCGGCATTTGGTGGTGGCCAAAGAGATGCTGGCCGCAACCCTGCTCTCCATTCACAACATTCACACCCTCACCCAATTGGCCCAGTCCATGCGACAGGCCATTCTGGAAGGGCGCTTCGACGACTGGGTGGCCCAGTGGCAGCAGTCCCAGGCCGGGCCCGACGCCGCGGCCGCGTGAGGGTGCGGCGGAGATATGTCCATGTCATTGTGAACGGCCGTTTCGTCTTGGTTCCTATGTGTGCTGGCATGGGGCCCAGGGCGCTTTGGACTACCTCGCGGAGATGGCGCCGCGGCTGTTGACTCATGGCGGTTCATTACCAAAAGTATCCCCCCACAAGTTGCATTCCAAGTGTCTGAAGCCCCGCCAGCCAGAGGATGTTTTTCAAAACCCGCCGGTTCGTTTTGGTGAGCGATAGTATAAGATAAGGATATATAAAGAGGGCCGCTCTTGCCGTCTCGCCCGTGCGGTAAGCCCCACTTATAAACATTGCCAGTAGTACAACGATACCGGCAAGCATAATGCTCACTTCGGCGCGTCTCCAGTCAAACCACGAGAACCCTAATCTGTCGGGATGAAAAAACATCGCTACGAACCCTATAGACAAGAAAAGCAAAATTTCGCAAACCCCTTCGACTCTTGTAGCGATGTACTCCATAGGCGTAGCCAACCCCCGAAATCCATCTGGGTTCTCTAACGCCGCGGCCGTCAAAAAACCTTGGAAGTGGTTGTAGCCGTATGTGGAGAATAGAAGGGCAATGAGTAGTATGAATATCCCAACAGAAATTGATAAACTGATTGCTAAGGTTGATTTTTTGTAAAGTAGAAGTTCTTCTAATGCCAAGATGCCGGCAACGGCAATTAGGAAGACCCCTCCATAAGTCAATAGGTTGGTGGTTACTAACCCAATAAGTAATGATAGTAACCCAAGAAGCGTCGGTTTCTTTGCATGATAAAGTATGACGGTGCCGAAAAGGAATATCGTGGAAGTGGTCAGTATGACTCCGTCTAAAGAGACAGCGCTGTATATGTTAATCGCAGGAATTACAGAGAACAGGATGGCGATTAAGTTCCTGTTCCCTGGCGGTGTATCGAATACTTTTAGTATGTGCCAGACAAAAATAATTGACAGGCTTGATATTAGTGTAAATACTATAGCAACGGGCGATAGATGATAGCCGACGGCTTTTAGCAACCAGTAGTGAATTAGTACTGCAAAAGGGGGATGTGTTTTTGTATGCGTCAGAAGTTCGTCTTGAGATTCATTAAACGACCCCAGCCATTCAGTCCATGAATTTATCTTGATGGCGTCATGATAATATTGGATTCCAGACGCATAAAATGGTTTGAGAAACCCTGTATCCCAATCGCCTTGTCCCAAGTTGCCCAGAATAATTAAAGCAAGCCCTAACAGCCAAACATGACCGCTCTTTAGGTTCGGTGCCGATTTGATGCCGTAGACAAAGACCATGAGGAATCCAGCCAAGTACGGAATGCCGGTCAAATGTATGGTTGGCCCCCGAAAGACCGATATGGGGAAGTGGTCCGGGACATCCGAATAGCATCCTATCCGTTTGAGTATAATGTTGAGCGCCGTCAGAAATGCCCAGCAGATAATAAGTAGGGCTATAGTCTTAAGAGGTAAACGCTCTTTTAACATCGGTCACCCCGCTTCGCATGGGTTCGAGCGTGTTATGTGCTTTCACAATACAAGCCCTGCTCTATTGTATTCGACTTTTACAATTCATAATAGGCCCAAAGCCGGCCGGGCGCCGAGCGGAGTGTATCCACAGTTGTTCTCGCTGAAATGCCAGAAAGTCTCCCACGGAGTTCACGAGCACCAATGCCGCGATACCCCCCCGACGCCGCCGAGCGAAGACGCCTGGCCGCTCTTTTCTGGCCAGGGCTTTCCCTCATCAATATTCGCGCGTGGTAGACTCCACGTACACCCGCGGCTTTGCGCGTACCCTCACCGGGGCCGGGTGGTACAATATCCTCAAATGGATTCCCGCGGCGCGGCTGGCCGGCCCGTGTTGCTGCCGGTCGCACCGCTGCAAAGGAGATGCTACGATGCGCGACTACCTCTTTCGCGGTTCCCTGGCCCAGTTGGACCCCGACCTGTATGACCTGACGCAAATCGAGGCCGAACGCCAATATCGGGTGCTCATCCTCATCCCCAGTGAAAGTTATGTGCCCCTGGCCATCCGCGAGGCCCTGGCCAGCGCGTTCCACAACATCTACGCGGAGGGCTACCCGCCTGAAGCCACCCGCTTCATGTCCGAAGATGAGATTTTGGACTACAAGATGCGCCTGGCCGAATATCGCCGTTTCTCGGACCCGCGCTATTACAAAGGTGTGGAATATGCCGACATCGTCGAGGCCCTGGCCCGGCGGCGGGCCGCGGAGTTGTTCGCCGCGACCACGCCCGATTACGACCCCGACGAGGTGTATGTCAATGTGCAGCCCCTTTCGGGCGCACCGGCCAACAACGCGGTCTACACCGCGCTGCTCAAGCCCGGCGACACCATCTTGAGCATGGACCTCATCTACGGCGGCCATCTGAGCCACGGCTCCCGGGCCAATCGCACGGGCAAACTGTACAATGTGGTGCATTACACCATTGACCCGCAGACGGGGCAGATTGACTACGAACAAATCGAGGCCTTGGCCAGGGAGCACAAGCCCAAAATCATCATCGCCGGCTATTCGTCCTACCCGTGGCAGGTCAACTGGCAGTGGTTCCGCCGCATTGCCGACGAAGTCGGCGCGTATCTCATGGCCGATATTTCGCATGTGGCGGGGCTGGTGGTCGCGGGCGCGTATCCCACGCCGGTGGGTTGGGCGCACATCATCACCACCACCACGCACAAGACCCTCATGGGCCCGCGCGGCGCGCTCATCATCACCACCGAGCCCACCCTGGCCCGCAAGATTGACCGGGGCGTGTTCCCCGGCGAGCAGGGCGGCCCGCATGTGAATGTGTTCGCGGCCATGGCCCTGGCCTTCAAACTGGCCCGCACGCAGCAGTTCAAGGACCTGCAGCATCAAATCGTCAAGAACGCGGCCGTGCTGGCCGACCGCCTGGCCGAGCGTGGCCTGCGCATTGCCTACGGCGGTACCAACACCCACTTGCTCAATGTGGACATGAAGTCCGTGCGCGGTCGTGACGGCACCCCGCTTTCGGGTGACCTGGCGGCCCGCATCCTCGACCTGGCGGGCATTGTGGTCAACCGCAACACCATCCCCGGCGACAAGAGCGCCAAGAACCCCTCGGGCATTCGCCTGGGCACGCCCTGGATTACCCAACGAGGCTTCCGCGAGGACGAGACGCGCGCCCTGGCCGACATCATCGCCGACCTGCTGTTGGCCGTGGAGCCCTACCGCGTGCAAGGCGCCCAACGCGCCAAGGTGGACTACGCCGCGCTGCGGGACGCCAAACTACGGGTGCGCGACCTGGCGTTGCAGGCCGGCATTGAGGTCGAACCGCCGGCCCACCACGGCTACCCCCACTTCTACTACGCGGACGACAAGCCCCAACGCGGCGGCACGCATACGGTGTTGGCCGTGGGCGGCCCTCGGGTACGGCAGTTCTTGAACTTCGTGCTCAGCGCGGACATCGAAGCCTTGCAGCCGGGCCAGTCCGCCGCCACCCTGGTGCCCGTGGGGCCCGACGCGCACATCGAGGCCGTGGTCACGGCCCGCGAGCCGCACCGCTTCCACCTGACCGTGCCCGCGGACCAGGCCGCGGCCGTGGCCGATTATCTGCGGGCCCTGTCCGACGGCTACATCGCCTTTGGCGACGACGACCTGCGCCGCAAGATTCCCGGCCCGGTGTGGGTGCACGAGGACCTGGACGCCGAGGTGGTGACCGACGCGCCCGGTCCGGCCGTGGCCGCGCACAAACCGTACTTCATCGGCATGGCCCGGCATGGCGCCGCCGAGGGCCCGGCCAAAGACGATTTCCACTGGGAAGAACCTGCGGCCGGGGAACTCAAGCGTACGCCGCTGCACGCGTTGCACAAGCAGTTGGGCGCCAAGATGGGCGCGTTCGCGGGCTATGAGATGCCCTTGTGGTACTCGTCGGCCAAAGACGAGCACCTGGCCGTGCGCACGGCCGCGGGCGTGTTCGACATCGCGCACATGGGCGTCTTCGAACTCAGCGGGCCCGACGCGGCCGCGTTCCTCGACAGCGTGCTGGGCAACGACATCGGCAAACTCGCGGTGGGCGAGTCGGCCTACAGCCACTTGCTGGACGCCCACGCGCGGGTGATTGACGATGTGATGGTCTACCGAGTGGGCCCCGAGCAATTCTTCCTGGTGGTCAATGCGGCCAATGTGGCCAAAGACTGGGTCTGGCTGCATCTGGTGAAAGACGGCCGCGTGCAGGTGGACCCGCAGCGCCCCTGGGCCCTGGCCTTCGGCCGCGGGGTGCGCATCCGCGATTTGCGCGACCCGCAGGCCGGGCTGGACCGCCGCGTGCTCATCGCCATCCAGGGCCCGCGCAGCCTGGACGCGCTGCTGGCTCTGGGCGCGGACGAGGCCACCAAAGCCCGCTTGCGGGGCCTCAAGTGGGCGCACATCACCCCCGCCATCCTGGGCGGCTTCGACATCCAGATTCTCGATGTGTATGTCTCGCGCACGGGCTACACCGGCGAGCGCCGCGGCTACGAACTCTTCGTGCACCCCATGCAGGCTGCCACCCTCATGGCCGCGCTGCTGCAGGTGGGTGAGCCCTTCGGCGTCAAGCCCGCGGGCCTGGCCGCGCGCGATTCCCTGCGCACCGAGGCCGGGTTGCCGTTGTATGGGCACGAGTTGGGCGGCCCGCTGAACCTGGGCGTGGGCGACGCGGGCCTGGCCAGGTATGTCAAGGTGTACAAACCCTGGTTCATCGGCCGCGCCGCCTTCTTAGAGCAAGAGGCGCAACGCACGCGGGAGGTCATTCGCTTCAAGGTCACCGAGAAGCCCAGCCCTATGGCCCATCAGGGCGACCCGGTGCTGGACCGCCGCGGCAAGGTGGTGGGCGTGGTGACCAGCAGCGCGGTGGGCACCGACGGCTATCAGGTGGGCCTGGCCTATGTGGACAAGAAGTACAAGGACGAAGGCACGCCGTTGTACCTCTTGACCGGCGCGCATCGGCACACCAGGGCCCCCAAGGCCCCGGCCGATTTGCAGCCGGGCGACAAGGTACCCGTGCCCGTGCCCGCGGTGGTGGGCAAGCGCTTCCCCAAGAAGTTCGTCTAAACGCCCGTGAGCACCCAGGCGGCCAGGCCGTTGCGCGGCTTGTTGTGGGATTTGGGCGGCGTGCTGCTGCGGACCGAAGACCCCGGGCCGCGGCAACGCCTGGCCGCGCGCTTTGGCCTCACCCGGGCGCAGTTGGAAGACCTGGTATTCAACAGCCCTACCGGCCTGGCCGCCCAGCGGGGGGACATGCCCGCGCGCGACCATCTGGCCGCGGTCGCGGCGCAATTGGGCCTCGATGCGGCCGCGTGGCGGGAATTCTGGCGGCAGTTTTGGGCCGGCGACCGGGTGGACGCGCACCTGGTCGCCTGGCTTGAAGCGCGTAAGCCGCGCTATCGCCTGGGCTTGCTGAGCAATGCCTGGGACACGACCCGCGCCTGGCTCGCCCGGCAACCCCGGCTGGCGGCGTTGTGGGATGTGGTGGTCATCTCGGCCGAGGTCGGGAAGATGAAGCCGGACCCCGCCATCTATCGCCATGCCCTGGCGCAGATGGATTTGCCCCCTGAGGCCGTGCTGTTCGTGGACGACAACCTGGCCAATGTGGCTGCCGCGCGCGCCCTGGGCCTGACCGCGATTCGCTTCACCGACCCCGCGGCCCTGTCGCAAGCCCTGGTGGCGCACGGCCTGCCGGGCTTGTGAGCCGCCCAGGAACAACACAAACGCCCCGCCGTGCCGTGGTCAGGGGCCTGCGTAAACGCGACAATCGGCATGTTTTTGAAAGCCTTATTCCGTCCCATCCGCAAAGAGGTGAACATGAGTCGCCTCAAGGGCGCGCCTGGGGCCGAACGAAAGCGAGCGTTCCTCGTTGGCACGCTTGTTTTGGCCATCTTGGTGCTTCTTTTCGCTTGGGTGCCTTTGCCCGGAGGTGATGACTGGGCGGTCTTTTATGTGGCCGCCCGGCGGGTTCTGATGGGCTTCCCCTTGTATGGAGAGCCCATTGTTCGCCTTTCCCATTATGATTATTACTACTATAACCCACCTTGGTTGGCGATGTCGCTGATGCCGCTGGCTTTGTTGCCGTTTCGCTGGGGACGGGCTGTACTTTCCGCGTCCACATTGCTTCTTGCAGCGCTTTTGCTGCGCCGCTGGGAGAAGTCGCCTTATGGACCGCCCAAAATGATCCTGGTTCTGCTTTCGCCACCTATGATTTATCTTCTGCGAAACGGCCAGGTTGACGCATTGGTTCTGGGAGGCGTGTTTCTACCCGTGGAGTTTTGGCCTTTGGTTGCGTTGACCAAGCCCCAAGTGGCATTTGGTTTGGCTTTGGGTGTACCACGGCCTTATTGGCGGCGGACCGCTTTGGTGATGGCAGGTTTCTTGCTGCTTTCGGGCCTTTTTTGGGGAAATTGGCTCGTTGCGCTTGTCCAACAGCCAGCGCCGCTCGCCAATGAAAGCAACTTGTGGTTTGGGTTGTGGCCGCTTCAGGTGCCGATAGGCTTGACTTTGCTCTGGTTGGGGATACGGCACAAGGACGAACGCTTGCTCGTGGCGAGTTCGCCGCTGCTTGCCCCCTATGCTTCGACGCACAGTTTGCTTGGCCCTTGGATCGCTTTGCTTACTTGGCTGAGTCCGGCCCAGGGGACCATCGCGCTTTTGACCTGGTGGGGCGCAATTATCTATCGCCTGAATTTGTTTTGACCAGCACGAGCGATGGGCGATTTGACCCAACATCCTGGCGGTGGGATGAAAGCGTTCGCGTGATGGGCCTTATATAAACAGGCCCCGCCGTGCCGTGTGCGACCCCGGATTTGCGCCTATCCAGGCAGGTGGGAGCCTACCTGGCGGTTCCGCCTTGGCTTGCGCCTATCGCGTCCCCGCGCAGGATGTCCGGCTCCCTTTGGAATAGGTTGGGCCAAATCCGGTTCCCGCGCATCACGAACACAGCAGGGCATCTTTGTTATACCACAAAAACGGCCGTCTGGCGCGGCCGGTAGGCGCGGGCCTTCTGGCGCGGTGATGGGCACGAGCCCGGTCGTGCGCGTGGGCGTCGCGGGTCGGCGGTCTATGCGGGGGTGGCCCGCAGCATGCGGCGCAGGCCCTGGGCCAGCGAGACGCGCGCCCGAAAGCGCAGCACCTGGGCCGCCAAGGTGGGGTCCCCCACCGAGTGGCGGATGTCGCCGGGCCGTGGGGGCGCGAAGTCGGGCAACGGCGCTTTGGGAAAGTAGCGATAGAGTTCGGCCAGCAGGTCGAGCAAGGTCACGGCCTGGCCGGTGCACACATTGTAGGCCCGGCCGGCCGCGTCGGCGGGCGCGTGGGCCGCGGCCAGCAGCGCGTCCACCACATCGGCCACGAACACGAAATCGCGGGTTTGATGGCCGTCGCCGTAGATGGTGGGTGCCTGGCCCCGGCGGAGCCGTTCCACGAACACCGCGACCGCGGCCGCGTAGGGGCTATCGGGCCGCTGTCGGGGGCCATACACGTTGAAGAAGCGCAAGGCCACCGTCGGCAGGCCCATGCGGGTGTAGGCCTGGGCCAGGGCTTCGCCGGCCACTTTGCTGGCCGCGTAAGGCGACAGCGCGCGCGGCGGCAGGGCCTCGTGCAAAGGCTGCTGCGTGTGGTCGCCATACACCGCCGCGCTGGAGGCCAGGACCACCCGCTGCACGCCGGCCTGGCGCGCGGCTTCCAGCACCACCGCGGTGCCGCGCTCGTTGATGTCCACGCAGGTCAGCGGGTCTTCGATGGAGCCGGGCACGGACACGAACGCGGCCAGATGGAACACCACCTGGACGCCCTCCAAAGCCCGGCCCACGGCCTGGGCATCGCGAATGTCGCCGCGCAAGATGTGCAAGTCGGGGTGGCGCTGCACTGCGATCAGGTTGTCGCGCCGGCCGGTGCTGAAGTCATCCAGCACCCGCACCGCCACCCCGCGGGCCAAAAGCCCTTCCACCAGGTGCGAGCCGATGAAACCCGCCCCGCCGGTGACCAGCGCGGTGCGCATCAGTGCCCCCGAAAGCCCAACACCGAGGCCACGGTGCGCAGGATGATGAGGACATCCAGGGCCAGGCTGCGGTGTTTGATGTAATACAGGTCGTATTCCAGTTTGCGTACGGTGCCCTCCAGGGTGGCGACATAGCCGTGGTTGATTTGCGCCCAGCCGGTGATGCCGGGCTTGACCAGCAGACGGGCCCGATAAAAGGGGATTTGACGCTCCAGTTCGTCCACCAGTTTGGGCTGTTCGGGCCGGGGCCCTACGATGCTCATTTGCCCCAGCAGCACGTTGACGAATTGGGGGAATTCATCCATGTGCGATTTGCGCAAGATTTTGCCGAAGCGGGTCACCCGCTTGAGTTCCTCGTCGGTGGCCCAGCGGTTGGTGGTGGTTTCGGCTACGGGGCGCATGGTGCGGAATTTGTACACGGTGAACACGCGGCCGTGGCGTCCCACGCGTTGCTGCGCGAAGAGCACGGGCCAGCCGCTCTCGAGCAGGATGATGGGCGCGATGATGGGCGTGATGAGGGCCAGCAGGGCCAGACCCAGCAGCGCGCCCAAAATGTCCACCACGCGCTTGGCGGTTTCGTAGTACACGCCTTTGCGGGCCTGGTCCATGAAGGACTGGATGAGCCAGGTGGCGGCCAGGTGGCGCATGGGGACTCGCTGGAAGGCTTCTTCGTACAGCGCGTGCAGGTGGCTGACTTCCGCGCCTTGGGCCTGGGCGTCCAGCAAGGCCTGAAACAGCGCGCCGCGGATTTCGCCCACGATGGCCACCACCACATCGGTGACGCCCCAGCGTTGCACCAGCCGCGGCAAATCCGCGCCGGTGCCCAGCACCGCGATGCCGTCGAACACGAGGCCCTGCTTGGCGGGGTCGTCGTCCACGAAGCCCACGATGCGGGCCGGGTGCAGGGTTTGGCCTTCCGCGCTGCGCAGATAGCCCACGAACTCGCGGCCGTGGCGCCCGGCGCCCACGATGAGCACGCGGCGCACCCAGCGGGTGGCAATGCGGCGGTACATGGCGCGCCAGATGGCGGTGGTCACGGGCGCGGTGGCCAGAAACACGGCCACGCTCAGGCGCGGGAGCACCTGACGCTCGACGGTGAGCACGAAGTAGAACAGCAGATACAGCAGCAGCCCGATAATGGCCGATGCCAGCACGCCCTGCAGCGTACGCCGCAGGCTGAGCACCCGCCGGTCGTCGTACAGGTCGACCAGCAGCAGCATCCACACGAAGGGCAACAGGTAGAACCAGCCGGGCCGGGAGAGGGCAAATCCTACCGGCCCGCGCCACGCGGAGTAGGGCAGCGCGGTGATATACCAGACGGCCAGCGCAATGCCCAGGGCCAGATACGCGGCCGCGAAGTCCCCCAAGAACAGCAGAACCCGGCGCTCCGAGGGCCGCGGAATCCAGCGGCGCAGGCCGAACAAAAACGGTCGCGTCATGGCAGCCGGGTCTCGCGGCCTCAGGTGCGCGGGCTGTAGGCGATGGCCTCGATTTCGACCAACGCGCCTTTGGGCAGCGCCGCGGCCTGCACCGCCGCGCGCGCCGGCGGTTCGGACGGGAAGAAGGTCGCGTAGACCGCGTTCATGGCCGCGAAGTCGTTCATGTCTTGCAAGAAGACGGTGGTCTTCACCACCTGCTGCAGCGAGGCGCCGGCGGCTTCGAGCACGGCCTGCAGATTGCGCAGGGCCTGCCGGGTTTGCTCGGCCACACCGCCTTCCACCAGGCGACCGGTGGCCGGGTCGAGGCCGATTTGCCCGGCCGCGAAGACGAAATCGCCCGCGCGTACGGCTTGCGAATAGGGCCCAATGGCGGCCGGAGCCGCGTCGGTGTGGATGATGTGTTTGCTCATGTCACACTCCTCGCAGGGAAAGCCGTGCCTGGGATTATACCATTGGGTGGGCGTCGGCGGCCTGGGCCAGCAGGCGCAGCCCGGCCAGCAGTTGGGCCTGCCAGCGGCCCTCGGGGTCTCGAGGCAGCCAGTAGGCCGTGCGGCCCGTGCGCCAGGGCGGCGGCAGTTCGCGCAGGGGCGGCGCGGTCTCGGGGGCCGGATGCGGTCGTACGCGCACCACGATGTGCTTTTGTTCGGTGCCCACGCCGGCCACACCTGCGGCCTGGGCCAGCAGTTTCACCCGCATGAGGTAGAGCAGGTGCTGCACCGCGGGCGGCCAGTCGCCAAAGCGGTCGCGCAGTTCCTCGCCAAAAGCCTCGACCTGCGCCAGGGTTTCGACCTCGGCCAGACGGCGATACAGCGCCAGCCGGACCTCGGGGTCGGGGACATACGAGGGCGGCAGCCCCGCGGGCAGGGGCAGGTCCACACTCACGGGCTCGGGCTGCAGGCTGCGGGCCAGGCGTTCGGCCGCGGGCAGACCGGCCGCGGCCCGCAGTTGGGCCACGGCTTCGGCCAGCAGGCGGGTGTAGAGGTGGAAGCCCACCGCGGCCACATGGCCGTGCTGCCGGGTGCCCAGCAGGTCGCCCGCGCCGCGCAGTTCCAAATCGCGCAGCGCAATGTGCAGGCCCGCGCCCAGGTACGAATGCTCGGCCAGGGCCTCGAGCCGGGCCTTGGCCTCCGCGCGGGGCGGGTAGAGGGGGCTCCAGAAGAAGTACGCGTACGCGCGCAGCGCGCCCCGGCCGATGCGGCCCCGCAACTGGTACAACTGCGCCAGGCCAAAGCGGTCGGCCCGCTCGACGATGAGCGTGTTGGCGCGGGGATAGTCCAGCCCGGCCTCGATGATGGTGGTGGTCACCAGCACATCCACCTCGCCAGCGGCAAAACGCTCCATCACCTGCGCCAGTTCCCGTTCGGGCATTTGCCCGTGGGCCACGGCCACCCGCGCGCGGGGCACCAGGCGCGTCAGCCGCGCGGCCACGCTGGGCAGTTCGTCCACCCGGTTGTGCACATAGAACACCTGCCCGCCCCGGTCCAACTCGCGCCAGATGGCCCGGCGCACCAGCCCCGCGTCGTAAGGGCCGATGTGGGTGACGATGGGCTGCCGCTCCGCGGGCGGGGTTTGGATGATGGAGATGTCGCGCGCACCGCTGAGGGCCAGATACAGCGTGCGGGGGATGGGCGTGGCGGTCAGGGTGAGCACATCCACCTCGGTGCGCAGTCGCTTGAAATGCTCCTTGTGGGTGACGCCAAAGCGCTGCTCCTCGTCAATGATGACCAGGCCCAGGTCGTGAAACTGCACATCGGGCGAGAGCAGGCGATGGGTGCCGATGACGATGTCCACCGTGCCGCGGCGCAGACCGCGCACGATGCGGGCCTGCTCCGCGGGGGTGCGAAAGCGTGAGAGCATCTCGACCACCACGGGGAAGGGCGCCAGGCGCTGCCGAAAGGTGCGGAAATGCTGCTGGGCCAGCACCGTGGTGGGCACCAGCACGGCCACCTGCTTGCCGTCCATCACCGCCTTGAACGCGGCGCGCAGCGCGATTTCCGTCTTGCCAAAGCCCACATCGCCGCACAGCAAGCGGTCCATGGGCCGCGGGCGTTCCATGTCGCGCTTGACCTCGGCCAGCGCGCGCTGCTGGTCGGGCGTCTCTTCGTAGGGAAAGGACGCCTCCAGGGCCATCTGCCATTCGGTATCGGGCCCGAACGCGTGCCCCACCACCGTCTGCCGCCGCGCGTACAGTTCCAGCAACTCGTGGGCCACGGCCTGCGCGGCCCGCCGCGCCCGCGCCTTGGCCTGCTGCCATTGGCCCGTGCCCAGGCGGGTGATGCGCGGTGGTGTGGCGTCGGGCCCCACATAGCGGGTGATGCGGTCGGCCTGATGCACGGGCACATACAGTTGGTCGCCCGCGGCGTATTCGATGAGGAGATAGTCTTGGGCCACGCCCTCGGTCACCCGCTGCACCAGCCCCCGAAACCGGCCGATGCCGTGGTCCACGTGCACCACATAGTCGCCGGGTTGCAGGTCGGCGTAGGCCTGCTCGGGCGCGTGCACCCGTGGGCGGGGGCGGCGGCGCACCTGGGGCGGCCGCCAGCCGAAGATTTCGGTGTCGCTGAACACCAGCACCGGCCCGCGGAGGGTGGGGGGAACCGGCTCCGCGGACGGCCGGGCCGCGTCGCGGACCGCGCGCAACCCCACGCCTTGCCGCGCGCTGCCTTCCACGAAGGTCAGTGGCCCGCCGCGGCGGCCGCGGAAGGTTTGCCA
>WGAK01000018.1 GCA_015494815.1 Anaerolineales bacterium
GACCAGGGTGCCCACGCCGAAGAACGCGAGCAGCCCCGCGGCCCACAGGCCCCGGGCCCAGGCCGCGGTGGTCCACTGCCGCCGCCGGGCGGTCACGGCCCAGAACGCCAGGGCCGGCCCCGCGGCCAGGGCAATGCCCAACAGCAAGCCCGGCGGCGGCAGTGGACCACCGCGGCCTGGGCCCAAGGCCTGTGGGCCGCGGGGCTGCTCGCGTTCTTCGGTGTGGGTACCCTGGTCAGCGTGAAAATCGGCGGTGGCGACAACCTGCACAACTACGACATGCTCCTGATTGCTACGCTGTTGGCCCTGGCCGTGGCCTGGGCCCGGGGCCTGCGGGCCGCCTACATGCGCTGGGACGGCCGCGGGGCCTGGACGCGCTGGGGCTGGGCCTTGCTGTTGGGGCCGGCCTACTTCGCGGTGACCACCCTCTCGCCCTGGCGGGTGTATCCCGCGGACACCGCGCAGATTTTGGCCGAAGTGCGCGCAACGGTGCGGCAGGCCGCGGCCCAAGGCGAAGTCCTGTTCATGGACCAGCGCCAGTTGCTCACCTTCGGCCTGGTGGACCCCGTGCCGCTGGTGCCCGAATACGAGAAGAAGCGGCTGATGAACGAGGCCCTGGGCGGCAACGCGGCCTATTTCGCGCGCTATTACCACGACCTGGCCACGCAGCGCTTCAGCCTCATCGTGACCGAACCCCTCAAGACCTTCGAGCACCCGGAAGACCAGCACCTCTTCGCCGCGGAGCACAACGCCTGGACCCGCTGGGTGGCCACCCCGACCCTGTGCTTCTATCGCCCGCTGGTCACCTATCCCAAAGTAGGCGTGCAGTTGCTGGTGCCGCGGCCCGACCACCCCGATTGCCGCGCGGTGCTGCCCACGGCCCCCGCGGAGCCGGTTCCCCAGGAGGAGATGCCATGAGCCATACCGACGCCCAAACGCAGGGCCTGCACCTGGGCCGTTATCAGGTCATCCCGCGCACGCTGATTTTCGTGACCGCGGCCGGGCGCATCTTGCTGCTCAAGGGCGCGGCCCACAAGCGCCTGTGGGCCGGGCGCTACAACGGCCTGGGCGGGCACATCGAGCCCGGCGAAGACGCGCTCAGCGCGGCCTATCGCGAGGTGCACGAAGAGGCCGGGCTGCGCGGCGTGACCCTGCACCTGTGCGGCACGGTGTTGATTGACACCGGCGAGCCCACGGGCGTGCTGCTGCTGGTGTTCCGGGGGATGCTGGACCAACCCCGGCCGGTGCAGCCCTCGGACGAGGGCGAGCCCCAGTGGGTGCCCGTGGACGAGGTGGTGAATTATCCTCTGGTGGACGATTTGTTCGTGCTGCTGCCGCGCGTGCTGGCCTGGGAGCCGGGGAAGCCCGTGTTCCACGCGCTTATCGGCGCGGACGCGGACGGGCGGCCTTTCGTGCGCTTTGCGGCTTGAGGGGTGGGGGACATGACCTTTCCGGCCGGGCTGTTGGGCGTTTTGGCGGCGGCCACTCTGGCCGCGGGTGTGCACGCGCGCTGGGGCCGGGGCTGCGTGACGCTGGGCATTTACACCTTGATGGCCGAGGTAGGCTTTTGGGGTGGTCACTGGCTGGCCATGCGCCAGGGCTGGGCCTGGGGCCGTTGGGGGCCGCTGGCGCTGGGGCCGGGATTGCTGGTTGCAGCCGCGGTCACGGGGCTGGTCGCGTTTTTGCTCTACCTGCCGCCCGAAGACGAGGCCGCCCGCCCAGGGCCGCCGCCTCCGGGCTCAGCCGGGGGGCCATAGGCGCAGCCCGGCCCCCAAATCCGCGCCGAACAGACGCCACGGCGGGCCGCTCGCGGTGGGCGCGGGGGCCAGCGCGGCCAGCGTGACGATTTCCACCAGCACCTCCAGCGCGCCGTACAGGTCGCCGGTGAAGCCGCCCACCCGGCGCTGCACGAACGCGCGCATGGCCATGAGCAGCGCCCCGGCCAGCACCCAGGCCATCCAGCCGCGCGCGTCGCCCAGCCCGGCCAACAGCAGCGCCACCAGGCCCGTGGCCAGCCACGCGTCGCGGCGCCGCGCGGTGGCGCGCAGGCCGCGGCCCAACCCCTGCGGCCGCGCGTAGGGCGCGGTGACCACGGCTACGGCCACGGCCCAACGCCCCAGCATCGGCGCCAGCAACACCCCCGTGGGGGTCAGCAAGTGCGCCTTGAACACCACGGCCAGCACCCCGGCCAGCACGCCAAACGCGCCTACCCGCTCGTCGCGCATGATGCGCAGCCGCGCCTCGGGGGTATGACCGCCCCACAAGCCGTCGGCCGCGTCCATGAGGCCGTCGAGATGCAGCGCGCCCGTGAGGAGCACATCCAGCCCGACCACCACCAGCCCCGCGCCGGCGCGCTGCAAGATTCGCTCCCATACCCAGGCCGCGGCCAGATACAGGCTCCCCAACACCAGCCCCACGAAGGGGTAACAGGCCACGGCCCGGCCCCACACCGCGGGTGCATCGGGGGGAACCCGCCGCGCGGCCCAGGGCCATACGGTGAGGAACGCGAACGCGGCCCAGCAGCGGGCCCGCCAGCCCACCCGCGCGGGGGGCTTGGGGCGAGGCTCGGATGCGGCGGATGACGGCGGCGTGGTGCTCATGGGGGCGTTTCGGTCCGCGGGTCGGTCGCGGCGTCCTGGGCCGTGAGGATGCGGCGGTAAACCTCCCCGCGCGGGCGGCCGCTGGCCTGGGCCAACCGACGGGCCAGGGCGCTGGGCGCTTCGCCTGCGGCCAGCCCCGCGGCAATGGCCGCGTCCAGGTCCGCGTCGCTCCACGCGGGGGCCGAGGCGGGCGGCGGGCCCACCACTAAGGTGAACTCCCCGCGCGGCGCGCGCTCGGCCCAGGCGTGCACGGCTTCGGCCACGGTGCCGCGCCAGAATTCCTCGTGCGCCTTGGTGACTTCGCGGGCGATGACCAGGGTCCGTTGGGGGCCCAGGGATGCGTGCAGGGCCTGCAGGGTGGCGTGCAGGCGGTGCGGCGCTTCGAGCAGCACCAGGGTGACGGGCAGCGTGGCGACCGCGTCCAGCCAGCGGCGTCGGGCGGCGGCCTTACGCGGCGGATAGCCCAGGTACAGGTAGGGCACCGCGGGCACCCCGGCCGCGCTCAGGGCTGCGACCGCGGCGTTGGGCCCGGGGATGGGCACCACCCGGTGCCCGGCCTGCCACGCGGCCTGCACCAGGGCCAATCCGGGGTCGTTGAGCACGGGCGTGCCCGCGTCCGACACCAGGGCCACACGCTGCCCCTGGGCCAGCGCGTTCAGCACGCGCGGGGCCTGCCGCGCGTGGCTGTGCTCGTCGTAGCGCACGACCTTGCCCGTGGGAATGTCGTAGTGGGCCAGCAGCGCGCGGGCCCGGCGGGTGTCCTCCGCGGCCACCCAATCGGCCTCGCGTAGCACCCGCAGCGCGCGCAAGGTGATGTCTTCCAGATGCCCGATGGGCGTGGCGACGATGAACAAAGTCCCCACCGCGGGCTCCTGTTAAAAGCAGCACGGCGGCGAGCCAACCCCGCCGCCGCGTCAGACGTCCGTATCTCAGGCCTCGGCCGCGGCGTCCGCAGCGCCTTCTTCGGCCTGCCCCTTGCGGGGGATGCGCTTGGTGGCCTCGCTGACCACCTGCGCGCCCTTCTCCTTGAACTCCGCGGCCCGCTCCTGCAGGGTCTTGGTCAGTTCGTCCACCTGGGCCGAGAGGTCCTTCACCCGCTCTTGCAGGCGGCTGACCGTAGCCTCCGAGACCGTCGCGGCCCGTTCCTTCAACTCGATGCCCTTTTCCTTGATGACGGTGCGGGTTTCTTCGCCGGGTTGGGGGGCATAGAGCAGGGCCAGCACCGCACCCACGGCTCCACCCACGATGAAACCTGCCAGAAAGGCGCCGAAGTCGTTTCGCTCACTCATGGCTCTCGCTCCTTGTCAGGGGATGACACGCTGCCGTGACCTCAGGCGTGCGGTTTGCGACGCCGAAAGAGCCCGGCCACGCTGCGCGCCATAGCCAACATCTGGTTGGCCTTGATAACCGGTTCGGCCGCATGGCGGCTCAAGAACGCGGCCGTGCCTTTGAGGGTGTCCACCGTCTCCTGGGTGGATTCCAGGATGGGGCGGATTTCGTGTTGCAACAGGTTGATGAGCACGGCCAGTTGCACCAACAGCACCACCAGCGCCACCCCGATGAGCAAGCCTTCCACGGCCAGGAAGATGATGACGATGTCGCGCAGGCGGGCCGTGGGCGTGCTCGGCTGCAGCAGCACATAGGTCACCCCGCCGCAGCCGGCCATCAACACGAGCAGGCCCAGCGCAGCCCAAAGCATCCAGCGCCGGCTTCCCTGGACCTCGTCGGCCGGGGAAGGCGCCGTGGGGGGCGTTTGCGGTTCAGGAGCGGCCGATGGTGTCGGGTGCATGGGGACATTATACCCCAAACTCGGGGCGGGGTGGTAGAATACCTCACGATTTTTCCCCGTGAGGTGCATCATGCCCGGCATCGTGTTGCTCGGCCTGGGGCCCGGCGACCCCCAAATGCTCACCCGCGCGGCCTGGGAGGTGTTGCAGCAGGCCGACGAGGTCTATGTGCGCACCGCACAGCACCCCACCGTGGCCGGTTTTCCGCAGCATCTGCGGGTGCATTCCTTCGATGCGGTGTACGAGCAGGCCGACACCTTCGAGCAGGTCTACGAAACCATCGTGGCGGAAGTGCTTCGCCTGGGCCGACGGCCCCAGGGCGTGGTGTATGCCGTGCCCGGCCATCCCCTGGTGGCCGAGACCACCGGCGTGGCCATCTTGCAGCAGGCCCGCGCCCAAGGGCTGCCCGTGCGCGTGGTCGAGGGCCTGAGTTTCCTGGAGCCCGTGTGGCGGGCCGTGGGCCTGGACCCCTTCCCCCACAGTGCGCTGGTGGACGCGCTGGAACTGGGCCGCCGGTTGACCCCGCCGTTCCCGCCCAGCGTGCCCGCGGTGGTGGCCCAACTCTACGACCGGCATCTGGCGTCGCATGTCAAACTGACCTTGATGCACCACTACCCCGACGAGCACCCCATCACTTTGGTGCATCGGGCCGGCCTGCCCGACGAGGCCGTGCGACCCATGCCGCTCCACCAACTGGACCACGACCCCGACATCGGCCTGTTGACCGCGCTGGTGGTGCCGCCTTTGGGGCCGGGCACCGCGTTCGAGGATTTCGAGCACCTCATCGCCCGGCTGCGCGCGCCCGACGGCTGCCCCTGGGACCGCAAGCAAACCCATCGCTCGCTGCGGCCCTATTTGCTGGAAGAGACCTACGAGGTGCTGGAGGCCCTGGACAAGGGCGACCCGGCCGCGTTGCAGGAGGAACTGGGCGACCTGCTGCTGCAAATCGTGCTGCACACCGAAATCGCGGTCGAAGAGGGTGAATTCACCATGCCCCAGGTCCTCCGCACGGTGCACGATAAGATTGTGCGCCGGCATCCGCATGTGTTCGGCGAGGTGCAGGTGCGGGATGCGGACGAGGTGGTGCGCAACTGGGAGGCCATCAAGCGGCGGGAGAAGCAGGCTCAGCGCACGGCCGACGACGCGCCGGCCAGCGTGTTGGAC
>WGAK01000019.1 GCA_015494815.1 Anaerolineales bacterium
AGCACTTCCAGGATGAACAGCACCACATCCAGGCCGATGAGGTCGGCCAGGTACAACGGCCCCATGGGATGGTTCATGCCCAACTTCATCACCGTGTCAATGGCCTGCACCGTGGCCACACCCTCTTGCAAGGCGAAAATGGCCTCGTTAACCATGGGCATGAGCACCCGGTTGGACACGAAGCCCGGCGAATCGTTGACCTCCACCGGCACTTTGCCCAACGCCTCGGCCAGGCCGATGACCGTGCGGGTGGTGGCGTCGGAAGTGCTCAGGCCCCGCACCACTTCCACCAGGCTCATCAGCGGCACGGGGTTGAAGAAGTGCATACCAATCACCTGCTCGGGGCGAGCAGTCGCCGCGGCAATGCGGGTGATGGGAATCGAAGAGGTGTTGGACGCCAGGATGACCTCGGGCCGGGTCACCTGGTCCAACTGCCGAAAGATGTCCAGTTTGATGTCGGGGTTCTCGGTGGCGGCCTCGATGACGAAGTCGGCCGCCGCGGCGTCGTCCAGGCTCTGGGTGGTGCCGATGCTCAGCGCGGCCTGACGCTGCTCTTCGGTCAGGCGGCCCTTTTGCACCAACTTGGCCGTGGACTTGGCGATGACCTCCCGGGCCCGTTCCAGTTGGGCCGCGGCAATGTCCATGAGCGTGACCTGATAGCCTGCGGTCGCGGCCACCTGGGCAATGCCGCTGCCCATCGTGCCCGCGCCCACGACGAAAATGTGGCGAATGGCCTGCGAATCCATGCTTTCCTCCTGCGTCAGAGTGCGGGGGTCGGCCCCGCTTTTTCTATACCATCGTTGCGCCGCCGCGCGCAAGATGACCAAACGCGCGGCTCAGGCCGAGGCCGACGCCGCGCCCACCTGGTCCATCAAGCGGCAAAACGCACACTTGCCGGGCGCGGTGGTGGGCTGTCCGCACGACTCGCAGCGGTGCAACACCACCTGCACGGGCGCGTCGGCCTGACGCGGGTCGCGGAACCAACCTTCCTCTTTGGCCTTCAAGAAGTTGACATAGAACTGCAACTTGGCCCCCGGGCGTTCCGCTTCGAGCCGGTTGAGCAACTCTTTGTAATAGATGGACTTGGCCCCCTGGGCAAAGGGGCATTCGTCGTAGATGTACTCGATGCCGCGCAGCAAGGCATAGGCCGCGGTCTCCCGCTCGTAGAACCGCACCAAAGGCTTGGCTTTACGCGCAAAGCCCGGCTCTGCGGGCAACACCGGCCCTTGCCGCACGATGTAGCCCATCTGCCATTGCAGCACATTGCCGAAGAGCACCGCGACCTCGTCGTCCAGATTGTGCCCGGTGACCAGCACATCGTAGCCCATGTCGTGTGCGATGCGGTTCATCTCATGGCGCTTCACCAGCCCACACACCGCGCACGGCTTGCCCTTGCCGCGCCGGCTGCGCCGGGCCAGTTCGGGCACGCCCAGGCCATACTCGCCGGGGATGTCCACGATGTGCAGGGTGAGGCCCCGCTCGGCCGCGAAGGCCTGGCTGAGGCGCTGCGACTCGGCCGAATAGCCAATGCCGCCGTCAATACCCAGCGCAATGTACAGCCCATCGGCCTGGTAGCCCAGCCGCCACAGCACATCCCATACGGCCAGCGAGTCTTTGCCCCCCGACACGGCCACTAAAACCTTCTCGTCACGCGTGAACATGCGATAGCGCCGAATGCTGCGCTCGGTTTGGGCCACGAACCATTCCAGATAATGGGCCTTGCACAGCCCCAAACGGTGCTGCCGCATGTACATCACCGCGGGCGCACCGCACTTCTTGCACTTCCGCATAGCGCCTCCTGGGCTACCCGCCCGAAATCACAGCCACCAGACGAATGACATCACCGGCCTTGAGGCGCTCGTCGTCGGGCACCAACTCGCCGTCCCGCACGGGCAAGTACGATTCGGGCGTCAGGCCGAGGCGCTGCATGGCCTCGCGAATGCGCAGCCCCGCGGGCACGGTGTAGGCCTTGCCGCGCAGTTTCAGCGTCGCCGTCTTGGGCGCAGGGGTCTCACTCATGGGGAACACCTCCGGTGCGGCCGGGTCGGGCCCGTCCGCGGCGTTCATTCTACCGAAGGCCACGCGGCCCGTCAACGCCGGGGCTGGTATAATCCTCGCGCCGTTGGGCCACCTTTCCCGTGGATGTCGCATGACCACCTCGCCTCTTGCCGCCGACGCGGACGACCGCCGCGACGAAGCGTTGATTCGGGCCGCGCGTCAGGGCGACGCGGACGCGTTTCGCGGCCTCTACCAGCGTTACGCCCGACGGCTGTACGCGTTCTTCTTAGGCTACACCGCGGACCCCGCCCTGGCCGAAGAACTGGTCAACGACACCTTCGTGCGGGTCTGGCGCGCGCTGGCACGTTATCAAGAGGAAGGGCACTTTCAGGCCTGGCTGTTCCGCATTGCCCGCAACATCGCCACCGACGCGCATCGCCGCCGTCAACGGCGGCCGCCCGAGGTGCCCCTGGAGGATGCGACGCGCGACCCCCGCGGGTTCGTCGAGCCCGCCCTGCCCGACGAACGATGGCCCGAAGTCGAGGCCGCGCTGCAAAGCCTGCCCCCCGACTACCGGCTGGTGCTGCTGCTGCGATTCGTCGAGGGGCTCAGCCCGGCCGAAATCGCGCCGCTGCTGGACCGTTCCCCCGAAGCCGTGCGCGTGCTGCAGTTTCGCGCCCTGCGGGCGCTGCGCCGCCGGCTGGGCACCGACCCTCGCGACGCGTAACATTTGAATATCATGAGCGTTTGGCTTTAGTGAGATGGACGAGCAAACCTTCTGGTTCGAACAAACCCTCCAGGCCCTCGAAGCCGGCCAGTCGCTGGACCAGGCCCTGGCCGCGGTGCCGCCCGCGGTGCGCGCCGCGGTGCGCGAGGCCGTCGAGGCCGCGCTGTGGATGCAAGACGCGGCCGCGCCCACGCTGCACCGGCTGGCCCAGGCCTGGACGCCGCCGCCCCCGCCTCCGGCGCCCTTGGCCGAGCCTGCCGCGGCCCCGGCCCCGCGCCTGGGCGCCCGCCTGACGGGCCGGCTCGCGCGGCTGGGCTGGGCCTGGGTCGCCGCGGCGGTCCTGGTCTTGCTGGCCCTCACCGGCGGCACGGCCTACGCGGCCGCGCGCGCCTTGCCGGGCGAATGGGCCTATCCCCTCAAGCGCGCGGCCGAAGAATGGCACTGGCGCCGCGCCGACGACCATCAACGCCTGAACCTCGCCCTGGACTGGTCCGACCGCCGCCTGGACGAAGCCCTGCAAGCGCAGGCCGGGGCGCGGCCCGACGCGGTCAACCAGGCGCTGCGGCTCTACGCCGACCATCTGACGCGCGGCCGGGATGTTTGGGCCCGCCTGCAAGCCCAGGGGCAAACCTCGTCCGCGCTGCGGCACACCGTAGAAGCACGCCTCAAAGCCCAGGAGCCCCGCCTGGAGGCCCTGGCATCTGCCGCCGCGTGGCACCGGGCGCGCGCCGCGCACCAGGCCTTTGTCCAAACCGTGGCCCTCGAGCGGGCCGAGCGCGGCGGCGGGCCCGCCACCCTCACGCGCACCACCGCGACGCCCGGCCCCACGGCCACCCCTACGCCGACCGCCACGCCAACCCCGCGCGCGGCCACCCCCACGCCCGCACTGCCGCCGGGCGAGGCCTGGGATGACACCCGCGCGGCCTCGCCGACGCCGACCGGCGCCCCCACCGACGACGCGTGCGTGAGCCGCGGCCTGGGCGACGCGCAAAACCAGTGCGTACCGGCCGACCAGGGCGGAGGGAACGACGCCAACGACAACCCCGCGGGCAGCGGCAGCGCGCCACCGGGGCAAGGCCCGCCCGATACGCCGCCGGGGCAAGACAACGGCCCGCCCGACGCACCCCCCGGCCAGGGAAACGGTCCGCCCTGAAGCGGCCTTGAAAGGCGCCAGGCCCCCGTCGCCACGACGGGGGTTTTTCGCGCCTTTGCGCGTAACGCCCCGCGCCCCTCGCGGCGTTTAACCGGTTGCTACAGCAGCGCCCACCTGAAACCGATTCGCCACACTCGCGGGGGAGTTCGCCCATGAACCACCAACCACACCGGCGGCAACGCCTTCTGGGGCAAGCCCTGGTGGAATTCGCCCTGGTGATGACCTTGTTCATGTTCTTGCTGGTGGCCGTGTTCGAGTTCGGGCACCTGGCCCTGGCTTACACGCTGGTGGCCGCGGGGGTGCGCGAGGCCGGACGCTACGGTGCGGCCAGCGGCCTGAGCGAAAACGGCGTGCCGCGCTACGCCGACTGCGAAGGCATTCGCGCGGCCGCGCTGCGCCTGGGGGCATTGGGCGGCATGACGGCCGACGATGTGAGCATCGAATACGACCACGGCCCGGGCACCGCGGTGTTCGCCACCTGCCCGCCCCCCGCGCTCACCTTGGGCGACCGGATTCGCGTGCGCGCCACAGTGGAAGTGCGCCCCTGGGTGTTGGACCTGGGCACGCTGACCTTCCAGAGCCAGGTCGAGCGCACCGTGCTGGAAGCCATCCCTCTGGACGCCGGGGGGCAAAGCCCGCCGGTGCCTTCGCCCTCGCCTTCGCCCGAGCCCTCACCACCGCCCGGCGAGCAGGGCGGCGAAACCAACGAGGCATCGTTCCAGGTCACGCCCATCAACCCCACGGCTACGGCCGAGCCGGTGGGCAATTCGGGCAAGTGCAAGAACATCCAGTTTTCCTGGGACGCCAACCCCGACTGGCCCGTGGCGCCGCTCACCTATCGGGCCCGGCACACCGTGGGCGGCGTGCAAGCCCCCTTGCTCAACCTGGACGCGCCGCCCTACGCGCCCGACACCACCCTGAACAACGGCACAACCATCACCTTCGAGGTCTGGGCCGTGTTCGTCAACGGCCTCACCAGCGGCACGCTGGAGGCCACCTACCAATGCCAGGATGGCACTTTGGTGCCCCTTCGCTGACAGGAGCGCACAGGATGCCGCGATATCGCCTTCGGGGCCAGAGCCTGGTGGAATTCACCTTTATCGTGATATTTCTGCTCATCCTGCTGGGCGGCATCATCGATGTCGGCCGGGCGCTGGCCTTGTATGTGCGGCTGGCCGACGCGGCCGAGGAGGGCGCGGCCTACGCGTCCGTGCATCCCACCGACACCGCCGGTATCGAGGCCCGCGCCCTGGCCCAAACCGAATCGTCCACGGCCCAGGTCACCGTCACCTTCCTCACCGAACCGTGCGCCGGGCATGGGGTCGAGGTGCGGGTGCAAGATGAGTTGCCCTTGATTTTCCCCTTCACCCGCTGGTTTTGGCCGCAAGGGCGGGTCACCCTGCACGCGCAGGCCATCCACACCGTCTTACGGCCCTTGTGCACCGGCAACCCTTGAGCCAGGAGAACGACGATGACACCCCTCTTCCCTTCCGCAGCCGCGACGCTGGTCGCCCGAAAGCCAAGCCGATGGCCCGGCCAGGCCATTGTGATGTTCGTGCTCGCGCTGGTGGGCCTGCTCGGCCTGGCCGGGCTGGCCATTGACGGCGGGCGCCTGGCCATGGAAAAGCGCCGGGCCCAGGCCGCTGCCGACGCCGCGGCCATGGCCGGTGGGCTGACCATTGCCTACGCGCCCATGCAGGACGACGGCACGGTCTCGTCCGCGGTGCTGCAAGAAGCCATTGCCAAGGCCCGCGCCCGGGCCGCGGAAAACGGGTACGACAACGATGGCGCGCAAGACACGGTCACCGTGACCATCGAAGGGCCGCTGCGCGACAAAACCCAATGGGTCTATCTGGTGAATGTGGACATCACTGCGGGCATTCCGCCGGCCCTGATTCAGTTGGTCTACAACGGCCCACTGCGGGTCAGCGCGCACGCGCAAAGCCGGGCCCGCCCCTATCAGGCCCTGGCCAACGGCTTCACCTTGCTCACCACCGGCGACGACGACCCCGGCCTGCGCGTCGGCGGCAACGGGCTGGTGGACATCGAAGGCAATCTCTGGGTCAACACCGGTACCGTGCTCAACGGCGCGCTCACGCTGCGGGCCGATACGCTGTATTCCGTCGGGCCCGTGGACATCGTGGGCAACCCCAACCTGCAGGTGGACATTCAGGGCGACCTGGGCACGCGCCTGAATATGCCGGCTCTGCCCGAACCCGCGTGTCCCGGCCCCAACCGGGGGAACATCACCGGTAGCGGCACTTATCAACCCGGCACCTACGGCCAGATTCGCATCCAGGGCAATGCCACCGTGACCTTCGAGCCGGGGCTCTACTGTGTCGAGGGCGACTTTACCCTCAACGGCGGCGATGTGACGGGCGACGGGGTGATGTTCTTCGTGCGCAACGGACAGGTCAAACTGGCGGGCAAC
>WGAK01000020.1 GCA_015494815.1 Anaerolineales bacterium
CGGGGGTAAAGTTGATATCGCGCAGCACAAAATCGTGCAGAATCAAGCCGTTCTCGGCCAGGCGGTCGCGCAACTCCTCGTAAATCATGTCGCGCAACTCAAAGCGCTTGGAACTCACCACCTCGTCCACGCGGAACTGCGACACCGCGTCACGGATGATGCCCCGCACCAGGGGGCGCACCAGGTCGTCGGTGTAGCGCCCCTGCCAGGTCAAATGCACTTCCACCACGTGCGCGGGGTCAATGGAATAGATGACCGACGCGTCCATGAAGATGCGCTGGCCATCCTTGGTGCGGGCCTCGATGGAATCGTCGCCGTAAATCTGGCCCTCTTCCGTCTTGGCCGACATGGTATAGGTCTGCTTGGAGGTGGGGTAAAGTTCGACCGTCTCCGCGTAGGGCACAATCCAGTGCAGGCCAGGGGCCAGGGGCTCTTTGCGATAGCCCTGGGGCGCGACCGCGGAAATGACCACCCCGCGCATCTCGGGGGGGATGAAGACCAGACCGGCGGCCAGGGTTGTCAGGAAGGCGGCCGCGAGCAACAGGCCCAGGCCGGTCTTCCAGAGACGGCGGGCCGGTTTGCGCTGGACGCTGCGCCCCACGGCCAGAGCAATCAGCACAGCCGCGGCCATCCAGGCCACGCTGGCCAAGAAACGCACCACGCTAACGATGTTCATGCCGGCTCCTTTCGTGCGCCAAACGGTTATGCATCGCTTTCAGTATACCCGAAAGCCCCGACTTTGGCGCGCGATTTGTCCGGCAACCCGGCCGCGCGTCCAATCCCCCAGCGGCTCAGGACGCGGGCGGCATGGTGTGCGCGGCGTAGTCGCGCCGCGGCGGACGCCGTTCCACCAGCCTCGCCACCGCCGCGGCCAGGCGCAGCAGCGTGGCCTCGTCCCAATAGCGGCCCACGGCCTGCATGGCAATGGGCCGCCCGTCAGGGGTATAGCCCACGGGGAAGGTGATGGCCGGGTGTCCGCTCAGGTTGAACACGGCCACGAAGCGCATGAGGGCCGCCATCTGGGCCAGGTTCGACACCTCTTCTTCGCCGGGCGGAATCGGCGGCGCGGCCAGCCCCGCCGCGGGGGTGACCAGCACATCCACCTGCTCCAGCGCGGCCTCGACCTGCCGCACCCAGCGGGCCCGCCAGCGCTGCGCGTGCACATAGTCCTGCGCGGTGAAATAGCGGGCCAGCGCGGTGGTGTTGCGCACCTCCCAGCCCAGGGCCGCGCGCGGCACCGTGCCCAAGGTCGTGGCCAACTCCGTGCCGGTCACCACCAGGTGGGCCAGAATGGCCATGTCCACATCGGGCAAGAGCACCTGACGCACCTGCGCGCCTTCCCGGCTCAGGGCCTGCAGCATGGCTTCGTTGGCCGCCACCACCTCGGGGGCCGCGTGGCGGAACCAGGGCGTGTACACACCCAAGGTCAGGCCTGCTGCACCCTCTTGCCAGGCGGGCCGCGGCAGCGGGGGCTGCCCACGGGTCGCGGGGTCATGGGGGTCGGGTCCGGCCACCGCGGCCAGCAGCAGCGCCGCATCGCCGGGCAACGCGGCCAGCGGGCCGAAGTGCTCCACGGTCCAGCCCAGCGGGTCCGCGCTGTGCCGACTGACCCGGCCAAACGTGGGCTTGAGGCCCACGCCGCCCGACAGCGCCGCGGGGATGCGGATGGAGCCGCCCGCGTCCGCGCCCAGGGCCGCGGGCACCAGCCCCGCCACCGTAGCCACCGCGGAGCCGCTGGAACTGCCGCCGGGGTAGTGGTCGGGCGCGTAGGGGTTGCGGGCCGTGCCGTAATGCACGTTGTGCCCGGTCACGCCGATGCCGCCCTCGTGCATGTTGGTGATGCCCACGATGATGGCGCCCAGTGCGCGCAGCCGGGCCACCACCGTGGCGTCGGCCGCCGCGACGCGGTCTTCGCGGTAGCGAATGCCCCAGGTGACGGGATAGCCCTGCACCGCGGTCTCGGCCTTGACCGCGATGGGCACGCCGTCGAACACGCTCAACGGCTGCCCCGCGCGCCAGCGTTGCGCGGCAGCCTCGGCCTGGGCGCGCACCTCGTCGGGATGCACCGCGATGAAGGCGCGCAGGGCCGGCGGTTCCTGCTCTGACGCGGCCCAGGCCTGCAAAAAGGCGTCGGCCGCGTCCACGGGGCTCCACGCGCCCGAGCGGTAGGCCCGATGGAACGCGAGGATGCGGCTGGGCACGCCCGCGTCTTCCAGGGCCTGGGCCCAGGCGGC
>WGAK01000021.1 GCA_015494815.1 Anaerolineales bacterium
CTAAGGTGCGATTGAGCACCTGGTCCAGGTCCAGGCTGCCGGCCAGTTCCGCGAAGATGTGGGCCATGAGTTGGGCCCGCCGATGCTCGGCACGCAAGGCCGCAGTGCGTTCCTCGACCTGCTGCTCCAGATGGGTGGTCAACTGGCGGGTAATGTGATACAGGCGTGCGTTTCGCAAACCGGCCGCGGTTTGCTGAGCCAGGGTGCGGGCCAGTTCCATGCGCTCGGCCTGGAAAGGCGCGCGGTCCCACACCAGAAAGACGCCATGCAGGCGTTCGTCGTCGGCCACGGGCACCACCAGCACATGGCTGACATGGCGGGCCCGGAAGAAATCTTCGGCCTGGGCCAGGAGCGGCTCTTGCAAGGGGTCGTTGACATGCAGCAAGCGCCCGCTTTCGGCCAGGTAGTCCAACAAGCCGCCCAGGGGCACCGGCGTGTCCTGGGCATACACATCGTCCACCGGCGGAAATTCCACCTCCAGCCGCGCCTGCCCCCCCGCGTTGGGGATGAGCGCGGTGACCCGCTGGGCCTGGAGGGCGTTGTACAAATGGCGGGTGGCCCGGGCCCAAATGCGCCGCGGGTCCAGGGTGGAGGTCAGGTCCCGAATGACATCATGCAGCAAGGTCAGACGGTGGGCCAATTGCTGGGCCTGGTTGCGCTCGGCCAACAACTGCGCTAAGGTGCGGTGCTGGCGCCAATATTGCACCAGCAACCGGGCGAAGCCATTGGCCATGCCCAGGTGCAGGGGCTCGAAGGCATGCGGGGGCCCGGATTCCAACACCATCAGGCCCAAAATGTCATCCCCAATCATCAGGGGCACGCCCAACCAACTCCGCCGGGCGGCTTGCTCCCCGGCGGGGAAGCGCGGGTCCCGGGCCACATCGGGCACATAAAGCAACTCGCCTTGCGCGGTGATGGCCTGGAAGATGCGGCTATCTTCGATGTCCACCTGCAGGCCCACCGGCGACTCGTCGGCGGCGAAGCCTTGGGCGGCCACCGCGACCAGACGCGCGCCATCCTTGCGCCACAGCGACGCCGCGTCATAAGGCACCAACGCGCGCAAGCCCTGCAATGCCTCTTGCAGCAGGGTGTCCTCGTCAGGCGCGGCATCCAGCAGGTGCAGCACCTGCTCCCAGGCCTGCGCCAACTCGCTGGTGGCCGGATAGAAGGGCGCGGTCTCGTTCATAGGCTCGTCTTGCGATGACTGCGGGCCGCCACTTCGGTAATTTCCCGAATGTCGGCGAAATCGTGGTCACGCGCCCGCACGATGCCGATATCCAGCGTCATCAGCGGCACGGTTTGCGGCGTACCGTCCTCGCCGGTAACGATGAGATAGCCGCGTTCCCGGTCCTGGTAGTTGTACAGGGTGCGCACATCTTCATCGAAGCGGGCCTTGAGATGCTCGGCAATCAAAGGCGCGTGCATCTCGTCGGTCACCACGATGAACTCGCTCTCGCCCGGATGCCCGATGAAGTCCTGCTCTGAGCCCAGGTGGTCCATCACCTGGGTGAGCAACATGCCCATGAAACGCAGCACATCATCGGCCGCGATAAAGCCGTACACCTCGCGGAAGGCGTCGAAGTGCTTAATCCAGATGTCCAGCAAAGCCCAATCGCGGCGCTGGATGAGCGAGCGCAGGTAATCTTCCACCGACCGGCCCGAAGGCAGGTGGGTCCGGGGGTCGGTCAGGCGTTCCCGCTCGACCCGCTGCAGGATGTTCTTCACCCGCAGGCGCAGTTCGTCGGGGTCGAAGGGCTTGGTGATGAAGTCGTCCGCGCCCATCTCCAGGCCCTGAATGCGGGCATAGCGCTCGTCGCGCTGGGTGAGGAAGATGACGGGGATGTGGGCCGTGCGGGGCGCGGTGCGAATCTGCCGAAACACCTCATAGCCGTCAATGTCGGGCAGCAGGATGTCAAGCAAAATCAAATTGGGCAAGAACGTGCGCGCCTTGTCCACGGCTTCTTTGCCGCGGTGCGCCACTTCGATGTCGTAATCTTGATGCTCGAAAAACAACTTGAGCATTTGGGCCGTGTCTTTGTCGTCTTCCACAATCAGTAGGCGGGGCCGGTCCATAACGCCTCCTTCTTGTCAACTTCACCTGTGGGGCGCAGATGCGCGTTGCGCAGCCTGGCGTGTACGCTCCCACTGCTCCGCGCGCACCCGGCGTCCCAGGGACATCCACGGCCCGACCTCGAAGCCATGATAGGCCCCCAGGCGGGCAATTTCGTGCACCTTGTCCACGGGTATGGTTCTGCCTATAGTATAACACTCAAATCGGCGTTCCAGGGTGAGAATCATGGTTTCGGCCATGCACGCGTACGCCAGGCGGCGGGGCAGGCCGAAGTTGAAATGGAAATTCACGGGGCCGGGGACGCGCACGATGCCGCCGTCCAGCACCAGCACATCCGAGCGCTCGCGGCTCACCCGCAGCGATACATCGCGCGGCAAGGCGACATCGAGCACCACGCTGCCGGGGCGCAGATGCTCGGGATGGATGATGGCCCGTCCGGCCGTGGTGGCCGAGAGCACGAACTGGGCCTCGGTCAGGCGCTCGATGGCGGTGGTGGCCTCGATATGCGCCCGGCGAGGGCGGGCCTGCAACGCGCGCGCCACCCGCTGCAGGCTGTGCGGCCGGCGTCCCACCAGCAGCACCTGCTCCACCTGGTCGGCCAGCACGTCTGCGGCCGCGCGCCCAATGGCGCCGGTGGCCCCCACCACCGCGACGGTCGCGGCGGGCCAGGGCACCACCGCCAGCCGCTCGGCCGCGCGGCGCAACTGCTCCACGGCCACGGCCACGGTATACGAATCGCCCGTGGTCACGGGGATGTCCAGCGCGCGGGCCACGGTCTCACCCGCGTCGCCAATGGCCGCCGTCCACGCGCCCAGGCCCACAATTTGCGCGCCCAGGCGTTCGGCCAAACGCCCGGTCTGGATGATTTTGCGATAGACGAAGTCCAACGACGAGGTGCGCATGCGCTGCGGGGTCAGCGGACAGGCCAACAGCCAGCCCTGGATGCGCTGCCCCGTAGCCTGCGAAGTCACGCCCTCGATTTCCGAAAGCCGCAACGGCGGCCATAGGCCCGAGAGGTAATGAATCCACTTCTCGGGCAGGACTTTGGCCAACCACGGATAACGCCGCCGCACATCTTCGCGGGGGTCAATGGGATGGATGATAAACGCAAAACGCGGTAAACGGCTCATGCCCGCTCCAAGCACGATTCAGCATCCGACCGCAAGGCGTCGCGCGGCCGGGCCTTTATCTTACCATTGGCCGAGGCCCCCGGCCGGGGTTGTCTGCGTAAATGGGGCGTGGGCGCGTGCAGAAGTTGCCGAAAGCAGCCAACGGGCGGATGGGCGAATGGGCGTGCGGCGCCCGGGTACCGCTTTTGGGAAGGTGGTAAAGCGGCAAAGCGAATGGGCGAATGGACGGATTTGCGGAGGGGCGGATGCCTGCCCGCTGACGCCTGACGCCTATCCGCTGGCGTGGCATCTCGCGGGACGGCAAAGCCCGCCTTTCGGCCGTGGCGGGTGCGGGCGACCGAGCCGGTCGCCCCTACAGGGCGCTGCCCCCCTCGCAATGCCCCAGACAAGGGTGCGTCGCGGGGCGCGGGTAGGGGCAGTTTACGCCGTCGGCCGTTTATTTGTTGCGGAAATAGGGGTAGTTGGGATAGTCGGGCGGCCGGGGGTAGGCCCGCCGCACCTCAAAGTCCAACTTGAAGCGATGGTGGTCGCTGTCTTCGTAGAAGACATCTTTGGTGATGACGCGCCGCTCCTCGGTGGCTGCGATGACCACATCGGACTCGATGGTGCGGGCCGGGTAAATTACCAGGCCCGAGCCCAGGCGACAGTTGTGCCCCACCGCGCCCCCCAGCACAGGGAAGGGCGTCTGCTCCAAAGTGCCGTCGGGCCGCCGGGCCTTGATGGGCAGCGAAAGCAGGTTGAAGTCGGTGAAGGTGGTGCCCGCGCCGATGAAGGTGTTGCGCCCTACCACGCACATCTGCAGACAGGTGTTTTGGGCCACCATGCTGTTGTCCATCAAGGTGGTCATGAATAGCGACGCCCGGAAGGGCAGAAACGCGCCATCGCCCACCACCGAGAGCAACAACTGGCAGCCCTGGCCGATGTTGACATTGTCGCCGATGATGCAATTGTCAATGACCGCGCCCGCGCCAATGGTCACATTGTCGCCGATGATGGTGGGGCCGTGGATGACCGCGGTGGGGTCAATGCTGCAATTCTTGCCCACCACCACCAGGTCGGAACTCTGCAGCACCTGCCGGCCTTCCCACAGGGATTTGAAGAGCACTTTGATTTTGAACCACGGGTCCTCGTTGACCCGCGCCTCGAACCGCACGCCCCGACTGAACAGGCCGAAGATGATGTCGGCCACATACACGTGCACCCAGGTGTCAATGGCCACGAAGGAACGCTGCGGCACCTGGAAGACCAAATCGCCCCCCGCGCGGGCCATGTAGGTGGGGATGTGATAGTACCCGACTTCCTGGATTTTCATGTCCACGAAAATGGGCTCGGGCGGGGCATCGGTGTAGCCCCGGGGGTAATACCACATGTCACCCCAGAAGAAGTCGCCGTAGCGCTCATACGACACCGACAAGGGCAGCATGTGCTCGCGAAAGGCGGGGTTGTCTTCATGGAAGGCCACCCGACTGGGGCGATTCTTGGCCCGAGCCTGTTCCAGAAAGGCCTCAACGAAGGGCGCGTTGAAAAACACATTGTCGCGATAAGCGAGGATGGGCTCGTGCAGGTCCGTGGGCCAGGGTTGCCCCGGCGGCAACACCAACTCGGTGGTGGTGTAAGCGTGCAGAATCTCGTTTTGCAAGGCCCACAGCGGCTGATTCTGCAGGCGCAAATCGCGCGCCGGCTCGTTGAAGGGCCAAATCGGGCGAGGTTCGTGCAAGACCACCCGCAGCATGGCGGTTTACTCCCCGTCGTCGCCGACCAGCAGGGCGTCGTCGTCCGCGGTCAAGAAGCGCTGGAGCATGAGGTTGAAACTGGCCGGGATTTCCAGCATAGGGAAGTGCCCCGCGGTCAGCGGACGCTCGATTTGGGCATGCAGCACGCCCTGCTTGAGCACCAGCCACTGGTTGGGGTCCACGATGGGGTCACGCGCTCCGTAGATACCCAGCACCGGCGTCTTGATTTTGGGCAGGTCTGGGCGCAGGTCCACCTCGTGCAGCGAGCCGATGCTCTCGAAGAACGCCACCAGGTCGGTCTGCGACAGGTCTTCCTGCAGGCGTTCGGGCCACAGCGGGTCGGGGGTGATGAGGGGGAAGACCACCTGCACCCCGACCTTGAGCAAAAACGAGAAGCGGTGAATCAGACGGCCGAGGGAAGGGTTGCCGGCCAGGCGCAGGAACCAGGCCAGCGAGGTGCCGACAATGGGGCTGCCCACCACCGCGGTGCGTTCGACCTTGTCGGGGTAACGGATGGTGAGGGCCAGGGCCACGGTGCCGCCCATGCTGTGCCCCACGATGGGCGCCCGGCGAATGCCCAGGTGCTCCATGAAGTAACGCACCATCTCGACGAAGTCGTCTACCCGATAGGCCGTGCGGTCGGTGTCCGACTCGCCGAAGCCCCAGAAGTCCAGGGCATAGGTGCGATACTGCTGGCTCAAAAACTCCATGGTGTCGTGCCAGATGCGCCACGACTCCAGCCAGCCATGCAGCAGCAGCAAGGGCTTGCCGCGGCCCATGACTTCATAGTGCAAGATGCCTTGTTGCGTAACGATGGACGACACCGGAACACCTCGGCGGAGCCACGCCTAAGGGCTGCGGCTACTTGGGCTCAATTTCCTTGGGTTGGCGGTGGGCCTGGCCGCTTTCAATCCACTCCAAGATGCTGTACAACAACTCCAACAACACCTTCTTGACCGACTCTTTGTCCACGGCCACGCACGGCACCACCTTGACATCCTTGGGCAGACGCAAGGCAATGCGCAGGTCTTCCACATCCCAGGCGTCTTCCAGGTCTTGCTTGTTGGCCGCCACCACATACGGCGTGGGCGCGTAGGCCTTGAAGGTCTCCAAGATGTTGCGGGCCTCGCGGAAGGTCTCGGGGCGGGTGCTGTCTACCAGCACGATGAAGCCCAACATACCTTCCGACAAGATTTCCCACATGAAATCGAAGCGCTTTTGGCCGGGGGTTCCAAACAGGTACAAGACCAGGTCATCGTCAATGGTCAGGCGGCCGAAGTCCATGGCCACGGTGGTACTTTCTTTGATGGCCCGCTCGTCCGCGCCGGTAATCTTGCGCTCGGTGGCCACCACATCAATCTCGCTGACGGTCTTGATGAACTGCGTCTTGCCCGCACTAAAGGGTCCGGTCACAACAATTTTTACTGCCTGCATGGAACACCACCTTTGAAAAGGACAAAACTTCGTGGACTTACCTTTATCGGCTGCTGATGCGGTTAATCAGCCGCTGCACCAACGAGATGCTTTCTTCTTTGGAGCGGTTGACGAACGCGTGCTGAATGACCCGCTTGGGCCGATAATCGTCCGGCCGTACCAATTCCACAATGCCCGCCTGCATCAACGCGTAGGCAATGCGGCGGATTTCCATGTCACTCATCTTGAGGGTACGGGCGATTTTGCGTAGCGAGTTTTTGGGGTTCACATACGCAATCACCCGCCATTCTTCCACGCTCAAGTTCAGGCTCTTGACATCGGTCTGAGGCTGCTCCACGAACTTGAGCGCCATGTTCAGGTCAGGGATTTCCTCGCGCAAGCGTTCCCACTCCCGCAGTTGGCGTGAACCTTCGACGATGAGATTGCCCAACCCCAATTTGACGGGAATGCGCTCTTTGGGCATGGGCACGCCGCTTTCAAACACGAAGCGCCCTTCAATCCAGGCGAACAAGCGCCGCACGATGTTGGTGTAGTAGTCCTTGAGAATGGTCAGGATATCCTGGGGCGTGAAGTACCCCGCGTTGACCAGCAACAACCCCAACGCCTTGTCGTTGAGGTTGCCAGCCCGGGCCTTGAGGGCCTTGTACTGCTTGGCCGTCAACCGGCGAGCCTGATACAAGACATCGAGCAGCGAATGGGGCCGCGACCGCAACGCCGCATAGACCAATTTTCCATCCTGAAAATAGAGTTCGGCAACTTCGCCTTCCGAAGCAATGACCAACCGTCCAGTTTTACGTGCCAGGTGCACCAGGTTGAGAAGTTGGACGATTGAAAAACTACGAAGGTCGCCTTTCAATGCCATACAAATGCTCCCCGGGGCATTGTGGTACAATGTGGGCCCCATTTAGAAGGGCCCATGCCCCAAAAGATGCACGCATTATACAATGAGCCTGACCCAGCGTCAAATTTTTACGCCAAATTGGCCGGTTTGCCTCGCGTGCGCCCTGGACAGGGCCGCGTTGGACGCCTATCCTTTCCACCTGTGAGGTGCTCATGTCCCAAGTCGCGCGTTTCGGGAGCGCCCTGCGCTGGCCGGGCTGGCTACTGTTGCTCACCGCCGTGCTGTGGACCGGCTGGCGTCGCGCGGACCCGGCCATGCTGACCCAGGGCCGTCCCCCGGCGCCGCAGGTGGGCTTTCAGGCCCCCGATTTCACCCTCACCACCCTGCAGGGCGATACCCTGCGTCTGAGCGACCTGCGGGGGCGGGCCGTCATCCTCAACTTTTGGGCCTCGTGGTGCCCGCCGTGCAAAGCCGAGATGCCCGCCATGCAACGGGTGTATGCCGACTACGCGGACCAGGGCCTGACCATCGTCGCGGTCAACTTCACGGCCAACGACCCGCGGCCCAATGTCGAGGCGTTCGTCGCCCGCTACGGCCTTACCTTCCCCATCCCCCTGGACGAAGGCGGGCAGGTGTTCGCCGCCTATCGGGTGTATTCGTTGCCCACGACCTTCTTCGTCGGCCCCGACGGCGTGATACGCGATATCGTGGTAGGCGGCCCCATGGCCGAGGCCCTGCTGCGCACCCGAGCCGAAAGCCTGCTGGCGGAGGTAAAGTAGCCATGTTGCCCGTGCTCTCCTTAGGGCCGCTCAGTTTGCCCGTGCCCAACCTGTTGCCCATCGTGGGCCTGGTGCTGGGCAGTTGGCTCACCGAACGCTGGGCCCCGCGGCTGCGCCTCGCGGCCAAGGTGGTCTCCGACATCCTTTTCTACAGCGTGCTCATCGGGCTGGTGGGCGCGCGGTTGTTCGTAGTGTTGCGCACGCCGCAGGCTTTCCTTCAATCGCCGACCAGCCTGGTCTCGCTCAACCCCGCGCTGCTGGACCCGCTGGGCGGGGTGCTGACCGCGGTGCTGGCGGCCTGGTGGCTGGCTCAGCGCCGCGGGTTGTCGTGGTGGCGCCTGGCCGACGGCCTGACCCCCTTCCTGGCCGTCATGCAGATTGCGCTCGCGCTGCGGGCCGCGGCCCAGGGCGACTTCTTCGGCCTGCCCACCACCTTGCCCTGGGGCGTGGACCTGTGGGGCGCCACCCGCCATCCCACGCAGTTGTATTGGGCCCTGGGCGCGCTGATGGTGCTGGCGCTCGTCCACGGCTGGGTTCGCGACGCGGCGCAGGCGCCCACGCCGCCCCCCGCGGGACTGCTGTTCTGGCGTTTCGTGGCCCTGAGCGCGTTCGTCTTCGTGCTGGTGGCCGGCTTCCGCGGCGATAGCCCCGTGACCGCGTCCGGCTGGCGGTTGGACCAAATCGCCGGGGTGATGGTGCTGGCCGTGGCCCTGTATCACTGGCAACGCCGCGCGACCGCGCCCCCGGCCTGACGCGCGGTCCCGCCCGGGCTCAGGCCTTGCGCCCCACGAACAACGTCCCCGCGAACAGCGCGGTGGCCGTAAGCACGATGGTCGCGCCCGAAGCCGTGTCCAGCCCATAGGCCAGCAGCAGGCCGACCACCACGCTGACCACGCTGAAGGTCACGGCCCAGGCCATCATCGCGCCCACGGTTTCGCTCAGGCGATACGCGGCCGCGGCCGGGGTCACCAGCAGGGCCGACACCAACACGATGCCCACCACCTTGAGGGCCACCACCACGGTGACCGCCACCAGGGTGAGCAACAGGTAATACAGCGGGCCCTCGGGCAAACCGGCCACGCGCGCGCCTTCGGGGTCAAAGGCGATGAACACGAACTCCTTGTAGAGCAGTGCGACCGTGGCCAATACCCCCGCGCCCACGCCCAAAATCCAGTACAAGTCCCCCGTCGAGATGGCCAACACGCTGCCGAACAAATAGGCGAACAGGTCCACATTGTAGCCCTGGCGCAGGCCCATGAGCAGCGCGCCCAAGGCCATGGTCGCGGCGAAGAAAATGCCGATGGCCGTGTCTTCTTTGAGCGCGCCCCGGCGGGTAACCGCGCCGATGCCCCAGGCCACGGCCAGACAAAAGACCAGCGCGGCCAGCAGCGGATGCACGCCCACCAGCAACCCCAGGGCCACGCCGCCAAAGGACGCGTGCGCGATGCCCGTGCCCATGAACGACATCCCCCGCAGCACCACGAACACACCGATGACCGCGGTCAACACGCCCACCATCACCCCGCCCAGCAGGGCGCGTTGCATGAAAGCATACTCCCACCAGGCCATCACGCCTCCTCCTCGTCGGGTCGCACCACCAGGTGGGGCGTGGCGCCGGGCATGTGGTGGAAGAACACGGCCTGGCAGCCGTACATCGCGTCCAGCGTCTCGCCCGTGAGCACCACATCGGGCCGGCCGTGGGCCACCAGCCGCCGGTTGAGGCAGGCCACGCTGTCCACGAACTGGGCCACCACGCCCACATCGTGCGATACCATGACCACCGTCAGCCCATCCCGGTGCAACTGGCGCAACAGGTCATACAGGCTTTGCGACGCGGCCACATCCACGGCCGCGGTGGGCTCGTCCAACAACAGCAGGCGGGGCTGCGTCACCAGCGCGCGGGCCAGGAACACGCGCTGGCGCTCGCCGCCCGACAGGGACCGCAGCGGCCGGTCGGCCAGGTGCGCGATGCCCACCCGTTCCAGGGCCTGCCGCACCAACCGCCAGTCGTCGGGCCCGGGGCGACGAAACAGCCCCAACACGCCGTAGCGCCCCATCATCACCACATCCTTCACCCGCACCGGAAAGCGCAGGTCCACCTGGTGGAACTGGGGCACATAGCCCACGGCCCGGCGCCACGGGCCCAGCGCCTCGGGCGCGCGGCCGAACACCCGCACCGTGCCCCGGCTGGGCCGCACCAGGCCCAAAATCACCCGCAACAGCGTGGTCTTGCCCGCGCCATTGGGGCCCAGCAAGGCCCAAAACGAGCCCTGTTCGATGCGCAAATTCACATCTTGCAGCACCACCCGCCCTTGCAGGCGCACCTCCACATCTTGCAGCACCACCGCGGGCACTTCGGGGGAAATGGCCAGGTCGTCGGGCATGAGCGCCTCCTTGCCGGGGGATGGAGCCTGCGGCCGGGCTCACGCCGCGGCTTCGGGCGGCCCTTGCACCAGGAACTGGCGCACACGCGCCGCGCTGCCGTGATGCGTGTACACCGTCAGGCGGTCGCCGGCCTGCAACAGGGTGTCGCCGTGGGGGAACCAGACCTTGCGGCCCCGGCGCACCGAAATCAGCAGGCACTCTTGCGGCAGGTGCAATTCGCGCACATACTTGTTGACCGCCCACGCGTCCCGGGGCAATTCCACCTGCACGAACTCCAGGCCCTCCTCTTGCGCTTTGGTCAGGGCCTGGCGGCGCTGCCGCTCTTCTTCGCGGCGGGCCAGGGCCACGTTGTACGCGGAGATGATATCGCGGCGGCGGATGATGCCCAGCAGCCGCTGCGGGTCGTCCCGGTCCACCACGGGCAGGCGGCTGACATCGCGCAGGCCCATCTTGCGCATGACCTGCCACAAAGTCTCGTCGGGATAGGCCACCACCACCTCGCGGGTCATGATGTCGCGCACCCGCTTCTTCTCGCCGTCGGGCTGGCGCAGCGCGCGCTGATAGTCGCTCAGCGACACAATGCCCACCAGCCGCCCCTGCGCGTCCACCACCGGAAAGCCGTGGACATGGGCCTCCTCGAAAGCCCGGCCCAGCAAGGTGATGGGCATATCTTCGGGCACGGTCTCGGGATGCGGGTCCATGGCCTCGGCTACGGTCACGCTTTCCATCACATCCACCTCGCGCCCCTGGCGCAGCACGATGCCCCGCCGGGCCAGTTTCAGGGTGTAGATGGACTCGGGCATCAAGATTTGGGCGATGAAGGTGCTGATGACCGTGGCGAACATGAGGGGCAAAATCAGGCGATAGTCGTTGGACATCTCGAACACGATGAGGATGGCCGTCATGGGCGCGCGCGCGGCCCCCGCGAAGGTCGCGGCCATGCCCACCAGCGCGTACGCGCCGGGGTTGATGGACAGGCCGGGCAGCAGAGATTGCAACACCAGGCCCAGCGCGCCGCCCAGCGCCGCGCCCGAGAACAGCGCGGGGGCGAACACGCCGCCCGAGTTGCCCGCGCCCAGGGTGAAACTGGTGGCGACCAACTTCAGCAGGGCCAGCAGCAACAGCGTGCCCACGGCCAAAGGCACGTTGGCCGCGATGACCTCGCCGATGAAGTGCAGCCCCGGCCCCAGCACCTGCGGGAAGAATACGCCCACCCCCGCGGTGAGCAGCATGCCGATGGCCGGCTTGACCCACTCGGGGGCCTTCTTCCAGTTGTCGAACAGGTCTTCCAGGCCGTAGAGCATCTTGATGAACAACAACGCCAACAGCGCGCTCAGCAGCCCCAGCCCCGCGTAGAACACGATTTCCACCGGCGCGTTCAGACCATAGGCCGGCACATGAAAGGCCGGGGCGCTGCCCAGATAGGTGTGGCTCACGATGCTGGCCGTGACCGCGGCAATCACCACGATGCCGAAGTTGCCCATCTCGAACTCGCCCAAAATGACTTCCAGCGCGAACAGCACCCCCGCGATGGGCGCGTTGAAGGTCGCGGCAATGCCGCTGGCCGCGCCCGCGGCCACCAGAATCTTCAGCCGCTCGGTGGACACTTTGAGCGCCTGGCCGATGACCGACCCCAGCGCGGCGCCGATTTGCACGATGGGCCCTTCACGGCCCGCGGAGCCTCCCACGCCGATGGTGACCGCGGAGCCCAGGGCCTTGGCGACCACCACCACCGGCCGAATGCGCCCGCCGTTGAGGGCCAGGGCCTGCATCACCTCGGGCACGCCGTGGCCCTTGGCCTCTTCGGCCACATACGCCACGATGAGGCCCGTAGCCACGCCGCCCACCAGCATGGCCGCGAACAGCGCCGGCGCGCCCCAGCGGGCCTGCAAGTCGGCCGTCACCCGCTGGACCAGCGCCAACAGGCGGATGAAAAGCACCGCGCCGTAGCCCGTGGTCAACCCAATGGCCACGGCCATCAGCGCCAAACTGAGCAGCACGGCCGGCGTGCCCAGCCGACCGATGACGCGCGCCCGCCACGAGGCGCGTGCAGACATGGCTTCTGCGGTCATCGTAAGCCCTCCTAACGATGATGTGCGTTGGTCGGCGTCGTGGGCGGGGTCGAGGAGGTCGCGTTCAGGGCGGCCACCTGCTCGCGATACACGCCTTGATAGCGCGGCGGCAACAAGCGGGCAATGGACAGCATGATGCGTTGGGTGCCCTGCTGCAGCGCGGCCCGAAAGTCCGGCCCCGCGTTGGGCAAGTCGTCCAGGGTAAACGGTGGGCCAAAGGTCACACTCACCCGCGGGCGGCGCAAACGCTTGAGATGGCCGAAGACATGCTCGTCCTCGGTGCCTGTGAGGGCCACGGGCAACACCGGCACCCGGGCCTTGAGAGCCAGGAACGCGGCGCCCTCGGTGCCTTCCTCCAGCGAGCGGGTCACGCTCTGCCGCCCCTCAGGGGCCAGGGCCACCACCCGCCCTTCCTGCAGGGCTTGCAGCGCGGCCTTGAGCGCGCGGCGGTCCGGCCGGCCCCGGTGCACCCAGATGGCGCCATAGGTGTTCAGCAGCCAGCGCACCGGCCGAATGTCGTACAACTCCATCGCGGCCAGCACCTCGGGCTGCCAGGGCAAATGCGCCAGCACCACCAGCGCGTCCGCGTCGCCCAGGTGGTTCACCGTGAGCAGCAGCGGCCCCTGGGGCGGGATGTGCTCCAGCCCGCGGGCCTCGCAACGGGTCAACAGCCGCACCGCGGCGCGCGCCACCCCTTGCAAGAACCGCCGCCGGCGACGCAGGCCGGGCGTCAGCACAGGCAGGCGGGTGCGCTCAGGCCAATAGCCCTGGGTCGTGGGCTTGGGCGGCAACGGCTGCCCCTCGGGGATGAACGGCGTGTGCCCCGTCATGACGGCTCCTCGTCCAGATACGGGCGCAACGCGGCCGGAGGCTCCGCCGCGTACACCCCGCGATAGGCGGGCGGCAGCAAGGCCGCCACCCGATACATCATCAAATCCGTATTGTACCGCCGGGCCAACTTGCGCGGGCCGGGCCAGGCATCCAACCGCGGCAGCACGAAGGGCCGGCCCACCCGCATTTCCAACCGCGGTCGCTGCCGGCGCAGGGCCTGCCGCAACGCCTTGTCGGTGCTGCCCACCACCCCCACGGGCACCACGGGCACCGGGCCCACCTGGTCCAGCACATACGCCAGCCCGGTCCAGCCCTGCTGCATGCCCGGCACATGCGACCGCGTGCCCTCGGGTGCCAGCAACAGCGGATAACCGCTGCGCAACACCGCCACCAGGCGGGCCAGTTGGGCCCGATTGGGCTTGCCCCGGTCAATGGGCAGCGCGCCATACAGCCAGGTAATCACATTCTGGCCCTTGCCCCGACGGAACACCTCCACCGCGGCCACGGTCTCGATGCGGTGCGTGGGCCAAAAGGCCAGAATGAACGGCGGGTCCAGAATGGACACATGATTGTACACCACCACATACGGCCCCTGCCGCGGGATGTGTTCCAACCCCTGCAGCCGCACGCGAAACGCGGCGCGAAACACGGCCCGAAACCACGGCCGCAGCAACCAGCGGGCCGCCAGATGCCAGCGGGCCGGGCGATAGGGGGTGGGGTTCATGGAACCGGCTCCGCGGGGGCCGAGTTGCGCCGCCGAATGAGGTCCATCACCCGCCGAAAGACCGCGTCGGCATCCAGGCCGTCGCTGTGGATGACCACTGCGTCGGCCGCGGGGCGCAGCGGCGCCACCGCGCGCGACGCGTCCAGGCGGTCGCGCTCTTGCAGCGCGGCCAGAATGCTGGCGTAGTCCACCGCCTCGCCGCGCTGGCGGGCCTCATGATAGCGCCGGCGGGCCCGCTCCTCGGTCGAGGCATCGAGGTAAATCTTCAAATCCGCGTCGGGCAAGATGACCGTGCCGATATCGCGGCCCACCATGACCACCCGGCCCTGCCGACCGATGCGGCGTTGCACATCCACCAGCGCGCGGCGCACCCCCGGATGCGCGGCCACCACCGAGACCCAGGCGTCCACCTCGGGCGCGCGTACGGCCCAGGTGACATCGCGACCGTCCACCCACACATCGTTGCTGCGGCCGTCGTCCTGGCTGGGCGGCCGCACCTGGATGTCCAGGGTTTCGGCCAGGCGGGTCATGGCGTCTTCGTCGGCGGGCGAGAGCCCGCGTTGCAGCGCGGCCCAGGTCACGGCCCGATAGAGCACGCCGGTGTCGAAGTACAGGTAGTGCAAGGCCCGGGCCAAACGCCGGGCCAGCGTGCTCTTCCCCGACGCCGCGGGGCCATCAATGGCAATGGTGCGCGGTTTGCTCATGCCGCCGTTTCCTCCGGCCCAAAAATCGTCCTCAACAAAGAACCCCGTTCAGGGCTGCGCGTTGCCCGCGGGCCCCAAGTCGCTGCGCACCCACAGCAGGCCATAGGTGACCCGGCGCTCCGCCGCGCCATACAGCCACCAGCGCAGCCACCCGACGCGGGGGGGAACCCGGGGCGTTTCCCACAGCCGATAGCGCTGGCCCCAATAGCCGGCCCGGGGGGACGGGTCCGTGGTCAGCACCAGCGGGGGGCGTTCGTCGGGCATCAGGGCCTGGCGCGGTTGCAATCCCGGCACGCGGCTGCGCTGCAACCAGGTCAGCACAGGGTCGTCGCTGCGCAGCACGCCGGGCGCGTCGTGCGGCACCCCGCGCGCCAGCCACCCGCCCCAGCGGGCCAGCGTAGCCTCCAGGGCCCGTACATCCGCGGCCGCAGCCGGGGTTTGCCAGAATTCGCCGCCGGAAGCCGCGTGCCAGGCGTGGTTCAGGTTGCGCGTCAGGGCCAGCGCGGTCACCGCCAGCCCGGCCCAGGCCACGCCCTGCCACGCGGTCGCGGGCCGGTCCAGCGCGGCCACCAGGGCGAACATCAGCCCTGCGGCCGTGCCCGTGGCCACCAGCAGCGCCAAAGCCAGCACATCCGGCGTGGTCCAGGTGTCCACCGCCAGCACCAGCAGCCCCGCGAAGCCCGCCAGCACCAGCAGCCCCGCGGCCAGGCCCGCGGCCAGCCGGGCCCCACGGCCGCCGCGCGCGGCGGCTTCGAGCCCGCGCAGCCAGGGCACCGCGGCCCAGGGCCACAGCAGCAGGCTCACCCAGGCCAGGTCCACGGCCTGCCGGGCGGGATAGGCCAGCCACAACCCGGCCACCAGCCCCGCGGCCAGCAGCCGCGCCTGGGCCCGCCACGGGCCGTCGGGCGCCGGTTCCAGCCACGCGCCCCAGGCGGCCCACAGCAACACCGGCGCCAGGTAGGCCACCCCCGCGGCCGCGGGGGCCCCCGGCCCATGCTGCCATCCCCGGGCCCAGGCCACCAGGCCACCGGCCCAGCCGCCCAGCCCCGCGGGATACCCCAGGCCCACGGTGACCACCAGGAACAGGCCGACGGCGAGCAGCGCCACCGTGCGGCGCGTGGGTCGCGTACGCGGTGGGCCCTCGGCCCAGAGCAGGGCCAGCAGCACCAGTCCGGCCCACCCCGCGCTGGGCCCCGAGGCCAGCGCGGCCACCGCGGCCAGCCCGGCCCAGCCGAGCCGGTCCGCCCGATAAGCCGCCCAGGCCAAACCCACCCAGGCCAGGGCCAGGGCCGGGCCCCACGCCAGCCGGGACGCGGCCACCAGCGCGGGGTCCAACGCCCAGCCCAGGGCCACCCCGCGCGCCAGCCGTCGGCCCCACACGGGCTCGCCCGCGCGCGCCACCAAAGGCAGCAGCGCACCGGCCAGGGCGGGCAGCGCGCGGGCCATCAGGGTCGTCGGGCCCGTGAGGAAGAACAGGCCCGCCAGCCAGGCCGTGAGCCAGCCGCCCGGCCCCGCGGGGGGCGCCTGGCCCAAGGCCGCGTCCCAGGCCCGCGCGGCCAGGTCGGCCTCGCGCGGGCCCAAGGGCCAGTGCGCCAGCGCGGGCCAACGCACCAGCGCGGCCAACACCACCACGCCGACCCAAAATCCGCCGTCGCGCCACGAAGATGCCCGTTGGGTGTCCATACGCCGTGATTATACCCCAGGCGGCCGGGCCGGGCTCAGGCTTCGTCCGCAGCCCGCAGCAGGGCCCAGGCCCGGTGCAACGCGGGCGGCAAGGCCGCGGGGGTGGGGTCGTGATGATGCGCGATGAGCCGGACCACGGCCTCCGCGGCCCCGGCTTCGCGGGCCAGCCGCGCGCCCCAGGCCGGGTGATGCTCCGCGACCACGAACGCGCGACGCCAGCCGCGCGGCGGTCCCTGGGCCCAAGGCCCGCGCGCCCGCGCCGGGCAGCAGGCCCGCCCCAGCACGGCCAGCACCCGGTGATGCAGCCGCAGGGGGGCCCGGCTTTTGCCCACATCGTGCAACAGCGCGGCCTGTTGAGCCACCGCGTCGCCACCGGCCGCGCGCACCCGCCGCCACACGGCCAGGCTGTGGGCCTGGTCGGCCCGGGGCTGCCGCAGGAACAGGGCCATGAGCCGCGGCCCCAGCACAGCCCACGCGGCGGCCAGGTCCTCGGCCGCAGGGCGCGCGGTGAGGGCCCCCCAGGTCTGCCGCAGCCGGTGGCCCAACCGCGACCACGGCCCGCGTCTCATCCTACCAGACGCCATAACCCCTCGGCCAGGACCAGCAGCCCCGCGACGGTCCAGCGGGCCGGTGCCACCACCAGCCAGGTGAGCACCGGCAACCCCAGGCGGGGCAGCAGCCAGAACAGGGCCAGGAACGCCAGCAGGGCATAAGGCTCCAGGGGGGCGATGTAGCGGGCCCAGACCCGCGGGAAGAGTTCCCGGGCCACCGTCGCGCCGTCCAGCGGGGGCAGGGGCAGCAGGTTGAAGAAGGTCAGCAGCGCGTTGAGGAAGGCGAAGGTGAGCAGCGCGGCAGCGCCCTCGCGCCAGCCCCAACGCGTCAGCAGCGGCGCCAGCCCGACGGCCAGCGCGGCCAGGGCCAGGTTGGCCAGCGGCCCGGCCAGGGCCACCCACAGCACGCCCCGGGGATGCCCCCAGCGCACCCGCCGCGGGCTGAAGCGCACGGGCCGCGCCCAGCCGAAGCCCGTGAGCAGCAAGAACAGCGCGCCCCAGGGGTCCAGATGGGCGCGCGGGTCCAGGGTCAAACGCCCGTCCAGGCGGGGCGTCTCGTCGCCCAGGCGGTCGGCCACCCAGGCGTGGGCCCACTCGTGCACAGGGAGGGCCACCACAATGGCGGCCAGACGCAGCAGCACATCCATCCACGATGTCGGCATGGTTCGCCTCCTGGCTTCCATTGTATCGCGGGTAGCCCCAGACCTCCGAAGTCTTGGAGACTTCGGAGGTCTGGGCGAGGGAGACTTCGGAGGTCTGGCCGGGGGCTGGTATAATTTGAGCCATGCCGTCCTCATCCATGCCGCAAGCCGTGCTGCGCATCCTGAACGCGGTCGTCAAGGCGTCCCTGCGCCGCGCGGTGGGCGACCCCACGCTCCAGGCCGTGGCCGACGAACTGGCCGCCCTGGGCCACGCGGACCTGGCGCGCCGGCTGGACGAACTCCTGGGCCAGCCCGACCGCCGTCAGGCCCTGACCGCCGCGCTGCGCCAGGCCGACGCCTGCGCGCAGGAGCGCCTCGCGAGCACGCGCCTGCACGGCCTGGCCCGCGACCTGCCCTTGCGGGACCTGCCTTCCCTGCTGGGCGCGCTGGAGGACCTGCCCGCGGACGACCTGGAGGAAACCCGCCTGACCGCCGCGCTGGAGGCCGTGCTGCAGCGGGACTGGCGCCTGCCCCCGGAGCAGGCCCGGAGCGTGGCCGGCATCTACCTGACCTGCCTGCGGGAGGCCCTGCTGAAGGTGGAGACCAACGCCTTGCTCACAGTGGGCCGCGCGGTCTTGCGCACCGAGCAGGCCGTGACGCGCTTAGCGCAGGCCCTGCAGACGTGGGAGGAGAAGGAGCGCCGGGCCCTATACGCGCGCCTGGACGCCCTTCAACAGGGCATTGCCGACTTGAAGCAAGGCCAGCAAAAAATCCTGGAGCGCCTGGACGAAATACGAAGACCTCCGAGCAGGCATTCCGCCGTCCCTTTTCAGGCCCCGCCGCTTCCCGGCCACTTCGTGCGCCGCGATGAAGCGGCCGCGCCCGTGCGCCGCGACCTCCTGGCCGAGGGCTCCGGGGCACCGGGCGTGCTGGTCGTCAGCGCCATCCACGGCTTGGGCAGCGTGGGCAAGTCCACCCTGGCCGCCTATCTGGCCCACCTGGACGCGGTCCGCCAACGCTTCCCCGACGGCGTCCTCTGGGCCACCCTGGGCCAGCGGCCCGACCTGCTCCGCCTGCTCGCGGGCTGGATTCGCGCCCTGGGTGAGGACTACACCCCCTTGAGCGTGGAGGACGCCTCGGCCTATCTCCGCTCTGTGCTGCGCGACCGGGCCGTGCTCCTGGTGGTGGACGACGCCTGGCACGGGGAACACGTGCGGCCCTTCCTGGTGGGCGGCCCTCGCTGTCGAGGGCTGATTACCACCCGGGAGGCCGATATCGCCCGGGCCGTAGGCGCCCGGCTGCACGAACTGGATGTGCTCACCCCCGGGCAGGCCCTGGAATTGCTGGAAAAACGCCTGCAACGCCCCCTCACAGAAGAAGAACGAACCCAATCCGAAACCCTGGCCCGAACGGTGGGCTACCTGCCCCTGGCCCTGGAACTCGCCGCGGCGCAACTCCAGGATGGCCTTTCCTGGGAAGAACTGCTGGCGGACCTGCGAACCGAAATCGCCCGTCTGGAGGCCCTGGAACTCCCCACCGCGGGGGAAGCCCTTTCCGATGCGGAGCGCAAGCGCCTCAGCCTGCGGGCCTCCTTCAACCTTTCTCTGCGCCGCCTGCCCCGGCGACACCTGGAGGCCTTTGCCTGGTTGGGCGTGCTTCCCGAAGATGTGACCATCACCGCAGACCTCACCACGGCCTTGTGGGAAGTCCCCCGCAACGAGGCTCAACGCCGCCTCCGGTACTTCCAGGCCAAAGCCCTGCTCATGATGGGCGAACGCCGGCCGGGTGCGCGGACCTACCGGCTGCACGACCTGCTCCACGATATGGCCCGCCGCCTCCTGACGGCTTCCCCCGAACCCCAAGGCCCCCTGGACCTGCCCGGCCTGGGCCTGAGATGGCAGGCGGCCCACGACCGCCTGCTGGCGCGCTACCGGGCCCGGACCCAAAACGGCCTGTGGCACACCCTGCCCGACGACGGCTACATCCACGAACACCTGACCTGGCATATGGAGCAGGCCGGCCGGGAGGACGCCCTCGTGGCCCTTTTCCGCGAGGAGACGGAGGATGGACGGCACGGCTGGTACACCGCGCTGGACCGCCTGGGCCGGACGGATATTTTCTTGCAGGACCTGGCGCGGCTCTGGGCCCTGACCGACCGCTGGCGGGATATCGGCCTGCAGGTGCGCTGGGCCTTGATGGAAGCCAGCCTCCACAGCCTGGCCGGGAACCTGCCTTCGAAGTTGCCCGCGCTCCTGGTGGAAAACGACCTTTGGACCCCGCCCCAGGCCCTGGCCCACGTGCGCCAGATGCCGGATGAGGGGCAAAAGGCGGAAGCCCTGAAAGCCTTAGCCCCGGTGCTGGCCCGCCAAGACCCGGCCCGCCTGGAAGAGGCCCTGGATGCGGCCCGAAGCATCAGAAATGAGGAGTACCGCGCCTACGCCCTCTCTACCCTGGCACCGCACCTGCCGCCGGCCTTACGGGAGCAGGCTCTGGCCGAGGCCTTAGCGGCGGTTCGAAGCATCAAAGATGATAAGTATCGTGTCCACGTCCTTTCCTCCCTGGCACCGCATCTGCTGGAGAGGAAGCGGGAGGAAGCCATGGCCGAGGCCCTGATGATAGCTCAGAACCTTCCAGAGAAAAATGCTCGTGGCCCTGGAAGCCCTCGGGCCGAAGCCCTGGCATCGCTGGCGCCCCACCTGCCTGAGGGCCTGCTGTCCCAGGCCTTGGATGCGGCCCAGGGCATCCGGGATGAGTGGCCCCGCACCCGTGTCCTTGCAGCCCTGGCCCCGCACTTGCCGGAGGAGTTGCTGCCCCAGGCCTTGGATGCAGCCCGGAGCATCCGGGTTGAGGAGTACCGAGCCCACGTCCTTTCGGCCTTAGGACCGCGTCTACCGAAGGCGTTGCTGGCCCAGGCCCTGGACGCGGCCCGGAGCATTGAAGATAAGGGATACCGCGCCTACGCCCTGTCCGCCCTGGCTCCGCACCTGTCTGAGAGGCTGTTGGCTCAGGTCCTGGACGCGGTCCAGAGCATCCGAGATGGGCAATACCGCGCCGAAGCCCTTGCTGCCCTGTCGCCTCACCTGCCGAAAAGGTTGCTGGCTCAGGCCCTGGAGGCGGCACGGAGCCTTCCAGAGAGGGGCGCTCTTGCTCTTGGAAGCCCTCGCGGTCGCGCCTTGGCCGCCTTGGCCCCCTATCTGCCGCCGGAATTACTGGCCGAGGCCCTGGACGCAGTCAGGAGCATTGAGGATGAATGGCGCCGTGCCGAAACCCTTTCCGCCCTGGCCCCCCACCTGCCGCCCGACTTACTGGCCGAGGCCCTGGATATGGCTCGGAGTATGGGGGATGAGGGGTATCGCGCCCGCGTCTTGACCGCCCTGACGCCCCACCTGCCAGAAAGGTTGCTGACCGAAGCCCTGGACGCAGTCAGGAATATTGAGGATGAATACTGGCGCTCTCGCGCCCTTACTGACGTGACGCCGCATCTGTCGGAAAGATTACGGGAAGATATTCTGACCAAAACCCTGAAAGGAGTTCAGAGCATTCGGGATAAAATCTGGCAGACTGAATGTCTGTCGGTTCTGGCCTCATATCTCCCAACCGCATTAGGGAGAACATCTGAAGAGATGTTGGCCGAGGCCCTGGACGCAGCCCGAAGTATAGAGGATGAATGGGCGCGCGTTGAGTTCCTGCTAACCTTGGCGCAGTATCTACCCAAGGAATTACGGGAAGAAGCCCTAATTGAAGCCCTAAATGCGGTTCGAAATATCGAATGGGAGGATGCTCGTGCCGACGCATTAGTGGCCCTGATACCACACATACCCGAAGCCTTACTGACTGAGGCCCTGGATGCGGGCCAAAAAGTCCAGAGTAAATGGCGTCGCGCAGAAGTTCTAGCGGCCCTGGCGCCACGTCTATCTAAGGAGAGGCGGGAGAGTCTCCTATTAGAGGCCTTGCACACAATTCAGGAATTCCCAGAGGAGGGTCTCTACAAGGGCTTTCGCCTTCGCGGCTTGGTCGCTCTGGTACCATATCTACCAGGAAGATTGCAGTCTGATATTTTAGCCACAGCATTGGACACGGCTAGGCACATCGAATCGATGGGTATTCGTGCTTATGCTTTGGCATCTCTTGTGTCGAATTTACCGGAGGGGATGCAGCCTGATATCTTGCTCGAGGCCCTGGACGCTGCCAAGGATGCTGAAAGTGACCAGCTTCGCGCCAAGGCCCTCGCTGCTCTGGCACCGCGCCTGCCGGAGGGACTGCTATCCGAGGCTTTAGTGGCAGCCCGAAACATCCGAAAAGTGTGGTACCGCGCCCGCGCCCTTTCCGCCCTGGCCCCGCGGTTGGCCGAGATACCGGCAGAGCGCCTCTACCCCCTCTGGGCCGAGACCCTGCCCATCCTGGCCCGCCGCACCCGCCGCGACCTGCTGGCCGACCTGCGGGCCTTGGCCCCGGTCATCCACGCCTTAGGCGGGCAGGAGGCGGTGGCCGAGACCTTCCGCGCCATCCAGGATGTGGGGCGATGGTGGGGGTAGCGGCCCGGCCAGACCTCCGAAGTCTTGGAGACTTGGGAGGTCTGGGGTACAATCCCGCGATAGTGCCGCGGCCCGACGCGGCGCGTCATCTTCCTTTGCCAGGCGGGCTCGCACGATGATGGACAGCCGCACGCTTCCCCCCGAGGCCACCGCCGCCTCTGCCCCCGCGAGGCCCGGCCGCTACACGTGGGCCCTGGCCCTGCTGCTGGTGCTGGCCGCGGCCTACGGCCTGCGCAGCGTGGGCCGCAATTGGGACGCGGCCAACCCCGGCCTGCACCCCGACGAACGCTTCCTGAGCAGCGTGCTGTACAGCATCCAGTTCCCCGCCACCTGGGGCCGGTATTTCGACACCGC
>WGAK01000022.1 GCA_015494815.1 Anaerolineales bacterium
GAGCCACCGCAGTCCCTACCGCTGACGCCTGACGCCTGTCCGCTGACCGCCGCCGAGCGGCGAAGCCATCTCCGGCGCGGGCCCAGCCAGGGCTGGACCTCATGCGAAGCGGCCTGGGCTTCTGTCTGACGGCGTCAGGAGCGGGCGCACGCCGTGCGCCCCTACAGGGCGCTACGCCCCCTCGCAATGACACGCGGGCGGAGGGGCGGATTTGCGGATGGGCGGTAAAGCGGTAAAGCGGTAAGGCGATAGGGCGGTAAGGCGAATGGGCCGCCAACCACCAACCACCAACCACCAACTACCAACTACCAACTACCAACTTCCACCCACCATCCACCAACTTCCATCTACCAACTACCAACTTCCACCCACCATCCACCAACTTCCAACCACCCCCTCACTTCAACGCCTGCAGCACATCGCGCGCCAGCGCGTTCAGGTCCCAGGTGTCGTAGCGGCTCAGGCCCAGGCGCACGATGACCACCTGCCGCGAGGGTATCACCAGCACGGCCTGGCCGTCGTGGCCCAGGGCCGCGAACGCGTCGGGCGGCAGGTCGGGCCAACGCCGGGCCGTGGGGTCGTCGGCGGTGCCCTGGTTCAGCCACCAGTGCGCGCCATACTCGCCGTGGCTGGCCGGCGTGGGCGTGGTCGAGAAGGCCACCCAGCCTTCGGGCAGGATGCGCCGGCCCTGCCACACGCCATCCTGCAGATACAGCAGGCCAAAGCGGGCCCAGTCCCGCGCGGAGGCGTACATGTACGACGACCCTACCCACGAGCCGCTGGCGTCGGGCTCCAGCACCGCGGTGCTCATGCCCAGCGGCCCGAACAGCGCCTCGTAGGGAAAGCGCCAGTACGCGCCCAGGTCATCGCCGAAGCCCAGGCGCACCAGACGGCTGAGCAGGTTGGTGGAGCCGCTGGCGTAGTTCCACCAGGAGCCGGGCGGCTGCGCCAGGGGGCGGGCCGCCATGTACGCGCCCATGTCCGCGGTGTTGTAGAGCATCTGCAGCACATCCGCGTGCAGGTCCGCGTAGTCCTCGCGGAAATCCAGGCCGCTGGTCATACGCAGCAGGTGCTCCCAGGTGATGGCCTGCCGCGGGTCGTCGGCCTGGGTCTGCCACTCGGGCGCGGGCGCGGGGGCGTTGACGGCCAGACCGGCTCGCTCCAGATAGATGCCCACTAAGGCCGAGGTCACGCTCTTGGTCATGGACCAGCCCAGCAGGGGCGTTTGGGGCGTGATGCCGTCCGCGTAGCGCTCGCCCACGATGCGGCCCTGATGCACCACGACCACCGCGCGCGTCAGTCGGGGCCGCGCGGGGTCGGGCTCTGCGAAGGCCTGGGCCAACACCTGGGCCAGCGCGGGGTTGTCGCTACCCGCGGCCTGGTTCTGGATGCCGGAGCCCTCACCCGCGGGCCAGGGCGCGTCTGCGGCGGGCGCGGGCACCGGCGGCGGAGTGAAAGGCGTCCCCGCGTAGGGCCCCGAACTGGCCAACAGGGTGCAGCCCAAGCCGGTGCGATAGACCGCGACCTGGGGCTCCAGCCAGCCCCACAGCGAGGCCCGCACCTGGCCGGTGTCCGCGTCTACCTGCACCCGCAGGTAGGGCACCAGGGGATTGTCGGGCAGGTGGGCCATCACCTCGTCCACCGCGAAACCGGCCACGAAGTGCTCGGAGCACACGGTTTTGGCCGTGTAGCCCGTGGCCACCCGCAGCATGGGGCGCCCCCGCGCCCGATAGCCCCAGGCCAGGCCCAGCCCCAGGGCCAGCAGCACCAGCAAGAACAACGCGCGTCGGCGGGACATGGCAGCCTCCTTGGGGCGACCGCGGGGTTAGCCGGGCCGCACCGCGGTCAAAAAGTCGGCCAGCAGACCGTAGGCGGTGGCGTCGGGCGTAGGGTCGTCCTCCCGCAACGAGAGTTGGCCCAGCACATCGGTGTCCAACTGCACGATGGACGAGGTGCCCATCACGCCATACAGGGGCGATTCGGGGCCGACCCGCTGCGGCTCCACCCGGGCCTCGACCGTGCCGTCGTCTCGGCGGCGGGCCGAGCACACCAGTTTCCAGCGTTGTCCCTGCGCGGCCGCGGCCTGCACATCCGCGCGGCTCAGGTGCCGGATGCCCCGGCGCTGCACCTGCTGCGGCTTGAGCGGCACGCCCATGAACACGGTCACCAGCGCGGCCACCTTGATGGCCGCGTCCCAGCCGTTGATGTCGCCCGAGGGGTCGGTCTCCGCGATGCCGATGCGCTGCGCGTAGGCCACGGCCTGTTCCAGGGTCTCGCCGTGGGTTTCCATGCGGGTGAGGATGAGGTTGGTGGTGGAATTGAGGATGCCCCGAAAGGCCCGCACCTGCGCGCCCGGCAGCGCGGCCTCGTAGAGCCGAAACACGGGCGCGCCGTCCATGACCGCGGACTCGAAGAGGAATTTGCGGCCCTGGCATGCGGCCAGGCGGCGCAGTTCGTGGAACGCGTGCACCACAGGGCCTTTGTTGGCGGTGATGGCGTGCATCCCCCGTTCCAGGGCCAGGCGCAGGTGCGAGATGGCCGGTTCGCCCGTTTCGTAGTTCACGGGCGTGTTTTCGAACAGCACATCCGCGGCCACGCGGCGCACGAAATCCAGGCCGTCGGTGGGCGGCGGCTCCGCGCTCAGCGCGCTCAAGTCCTGACCCGCGGCGGCCATCTCCAGAGCCGCGCGCACGTCCAGCCCCGCGGGGTTCAGGGCCATGCCGTGGCGTCCGGTGGCGATGCCGGTGACCACCACCTCCAGGTCGTAGCGGGCGCGCAGTTCGTCTTGCTTGCGCAGCAACAACAATTGGGCCAGCGCGCGGCCCACATTGCCAAAGCCCAAGAGGGCGACGCGGTAGACGGGCATGGGGAACCTCCTGTTCGGCCGGAGATGCTCAGGTGGCGAGGGGCTCTTTGAAATCGTAGATACCGTCGCGCACGGCCCACACCGTGCCACACTGCGGGCAGGGCAGGCGCTGGCCGTGCTGGGGCAGGGGTGCGTAGCCGCAGGCCGGGCAGCGGAAGGGGGGCGTGGCCACGGTGGTCGGGTCGAACGCGACCGGGGCCGGCCCCGCCGCGGACGCGGGTTCCCCCTCACCCTCGGCCACGGCCTGCACGAACACGCTGGGCGTGAGTTGCCACCAGTCGCCCGTGAGTTGGGCCAGCGCGTCCAGGGCCACCAGCAGGCCCGTGGGCACCCAGCGTTTGAGCAGCGGCAGCCGAAAGTGCGAGACCGTGAGGCGGCGCTGCACCCGAAAGCCGACTGCGTGTAGCCAATCTTCCACCGCGCGGGGGTGGAAGTCGAAGTTCAGGGGCGCGAATTCCACGGGCTCGGGGGTGAAGGGGCTCCAGGTCTGGCGGCCCAGCAGGTAGCGCAGGATGGCCTTGAGGTGGCGCTTGCTGGCGAACTCCAGCACGAACAGGCCGCCGGGCCGCAGCACCCGCCGCACTTCGGCCAGGGCCCGTTGGGGTTCGGCCATGTGGTGCAGCACGCGAATCATGGTCGCGGCGTCGAAGAAGGCGTCCGCGAAGGGCAGGGTGTAGGCGTTGCCGGCCACATAGACGAAGCGCCCCGCGCGGCCCACATTGCCAAAGCCTAAGAGGGCGACGCGGTAGACGGGCATGGGGAACCTCCTGTTCGGCCGGAGATGCTCAGGTGGCGAGGGGCTCTTTGAAATCGTAGATACCGTCGCGCACGGCCCACACCGTGCCACACTGCGGGCAGGGCA
>WGAK01000023.1 GCA_015494815.1 Anaerolineales bacterium
CCCGAGGGCCGGGCCACCACCGTGGAGTTGGTGGCCCAGGTGGCCGACCAGGTCTTCATGCCTTTCACCGTGGGGGGCGGCATCGGCTCGGTGGCCCAGATGCGGCGTTTGCTGCTGGCCGGGGCCGACAAGGTGAGCGTGAACTCGGCCGCGGTGCGCAACCCCGACTTGATTACCGAGGGCGCGCTGCGTTTTGGCAGCCAGTGCATCGTGCTGGCCATTGACGCGCGGCGGGTTTCGGGGCCGGGTGAGCCGCCTCGTTGGGAGGTGTACATCAGCGGCGGGCGGGTGCCCACGGGCCTGGACGCGGTGGAATGGGCCGTGCGCGGGGTCGAGAAGGGCGCGGGCGAAATCCTGCTCACCAGTATGGACGCGGATGGCACCCTGGCCGGCTACGATGTGGAACTCACCCGCGCGGTGGCCGATGCGGTGCCGGTGCCCGTCATCGCGTCGGGCGGCGCGGGCAAACCCGAGCACTTCGCCGAGGTGCTGACCCAGGGCCGGGCCGACGCGGCCCTGGCCGCGTCGTTGTTCCACGACGGCGTGCTGCGCATCCCCGACCTGAAGGCCTACCTGGCCCGGCAGGGCGTGCCGGTGCGTCCCGTGCCCCGGCTGGCCTGAGGCCGGGCCGCGCCAAGGCCCCCGCGCGGGCGGGGGCCTTTCGCCTGCCGTCGCGTGGGTCGCGGGCCTACGACCGTTTGCTCTGGTCCACGGCCTTCAGGATTTTCAGGTTCAGCAGGATGAAGCGCCACAGTTGGTACAACTTGCAGTTCATCCAAAACTTGTCGCGCGCGGTGATTTCAAAGGTGGGGGAGTTGGCCTGAGTGCTCATGGGTCGCTCCTTCTCATTCGGGGATGATGCGCCAGCCGGGCAGGCCCTTGAATTTGTACATGAAGGTGTGGTGGATGAGGAACTTCATCCACGCGCCGCTGAGGCCCATCTCCATGTGGGTGACGAACAGGTCGCGGCCGCCCTCGTTGGGGTAGCGGCGGAAGTCGGGCACCACGGGGTGCACCACCAGAATGACCGCGGAGCCGTCCCACAGCGAATCGCCCACCGAGGCCACGCACGCGGCGAACATCTCGGTCATGCGTTCGTCGTGGGTCATGCGGCCTTTCTTCACCAGGTCAATCACATTCAAGGCCACGATGCGGCCGATGATGCCCGAAATCATGCCCGTGCGCGGCGGCGCGGGGGCAATCTTGGTGCCGTTGGGCGTGGTGTGGGGCACCGAAATCGGCCCCGGCGGCGCGAACGCGATGCCCGCGGCGAAGATGTTGGGATACCACGGATTCTGGTACACCGAGGGCCAGGCGTCGGGGTTGCGCTCCAAGCGCTCGTAGGGCAGACCGTAGATGCCGTCCACGATGACGAAGCCGCCCGCGTTGAAGATTTTGTCGTGCAGGTCTTCGCCGTTGGGCCCTTTGACCGCAATGTGGATGCCGTGCCCCTTGAACTGCGGCACCAGCATGGCGAAGTCGAAGGTGGTTTCGCCGAAGTTGCCGTCCATGTCCTCCCAGTAGATGCGGCCGGGCTCGATTTTCTTGGCCGCGCGGCCGATTTCCCACTGGATGCCGAAGTCCCGGAACACCGCCTCCACGAACTCCGCGCTGGTGACCAGTTGGCCCTTGTAGCGCGCGGTCACGCCCCGAATGCCGAAGTCGCCCAGCGCGGGCTCGTTGGAGAAGAACACCAGGTCCACCCGGTCCCGCAGGCCGCGGCGCACCAGGTCTTTGTGGATGTTGGAGATGTACTCGAAAGCCGCGCCCTGGCAGGTGGCGGTGCCGTGCCCCGTGCCGATGACGATTTTGGCCTTGTCGCCCTTCTCCAGACGCTGCACCAGTTCCAGATACGCGTCGCGGGTCTGGATGGCGTGGTCCAGGGTGCAGATGGAGTAGGTGTTGCCCGTGTGCGGCCCCAGGCCCGGCGTGGCGTCGAAGTTGAGATAGGGCCCGGTGGCGATGATGAGATAGTCGTAGGCCACCTGCTCGGTGCCCCCGTCGGCTTTTTGCACCACGACGAACTGCTCTTCGGGCTCGGGGTGAATCTCGGTCAACGCACCGTGCACGAACCGCACGTGCATGCGGTCGTAGACCGGCTTGAGCGGAATGATGGTCTTCTGCGGGTCCATGCGGCCGGTGCCCACCCACACCCACGAGGGCACGAAGCCGAAGTAATCATACTTGTTCACCATGACGACTTCGTGCTTCTTGCCCAGGTGGTGGCCCAGATACAGCGCCGCGGTGTGCCCCGCGAAACCTGCCCCTACGACGACGATGGTTGCCATTGGTGCCGACCCTCCTTGTTTTTGGGAAACGAAAATCCTGACAAACAAAAGATGGAGGAATTATACGCGCGTCCGCATGATTCGGCAAGTCGGCGCGCCCTTTTCGCGGCGTTCTTTTGCTTTTTGGGCCCGGCCGGGGGCTCTGGTATAATGGCGCCATCCCCCCGTGGAGGGTAGCCGTGCAGCCCCCCATCGTCATCCTGACCGATTTCGGGACTTTAGACCCCTATGTGGGCATCATGAAGGGCGTGCTGCGGCAGCGCGGCTTTGGCGGCCCCATCGAGGACCTCACCCACCACATCCCGCCGGGGGATATTGCTCGCGCCGCGTTCGTGCTGTGGCAGAGCGTGGCCTTCTTTCCCGCGGGCACGGTCTTTCTGGTGGTGGTGGACCCGGGCGTGGGCACCTCACGGCGGGGGATGCTGCTGGAAGTGCAAGGCCGGCGCTTCGTCGGCCCCGACAACGGCGTCTTTTCGTACTTGCTCACGCCCGAGGCCGCGGCCTGGGCTTTGACCAACCCCGCGTATCGCCTGCCCGCGCTCAGCACCACCTTCCACGGCCGGGACATCTTCGCACCGGCGGCCGCGCAGGCCGCGTTGGGCGCGGCCGGGCACACCTTTGGGCCGCCCATCCTCGACCCTGTGACCCTGCCCCCGCCGCCCTGCACCTACCAGCCGCCCGACCGGGTGCAGGGCCGGGTGTTGCACGCGGACCACTTCGGCAACCTCATCACCAGCCTGGGCCGCTTGCAGCCCCTGGCGGGGAACCGCTGGCGGCTGACGCCCTGGTTGGGTCAGGACGAAACCCGCCTCGTGACCCTGCACGGCGTGGAACTGCCCGACGGCCGCACCGTGCCCCTGGTGCGCACCTTCGCGGATGTGCCCGCGGGCCAGGTGGCCGCCCTGGTGGGCAGCACGGGCCTGGTCGAGATTGTGGCCAACGGTGCTTCGGCCGCGGCCCTGACGGGCTGGCGCGGCGGCGAGCCCGTGGCCTTGCGCGTCCGTGTGGTCGCACCCCAGGAGGAAGCCGCATGACCGCCGCGCCTGAGCCCTTATCTCCCGCCCCGGCTGGGGCCGAACCCCTGCCGCGTGCCCGCGCCGGCCGTCAGCGCGGGCGGTGGACCGCGGCCTGGCTCATGGCCGTGTGGCTGGCGGTGCTGCTCAGCGCCTGGCCCTGGGGCGTGGTGTGGCACATGCCCTGGCGCGCGCTGCTGGCCCTGGCGCGGGCGTTGGGCCTCTCCCTGCCCGCGGTCGCGGCCGAGGGGCTGGTGTTGGGG
>WGAK01000024.1 GCA_015494815.1 Anaerolineales bacterium
CGTAGCCACGCCCGGCGACGCGCGAACCTCGGCCGGTCATTTATCGGCATCTTGTCGGAAGTCCATCGGCAATTTGTCGGAAGTCGTGGTACAATACCTTCATGCTCTACCCTGTCCGCTTTACGCCCGCTATCCTGCGCGCCTTGCAGACTATCGAGCAGGCCCGGACAACCGTCGGCCTCACGCGCTTGCCGCCCCTCGTGGCCGAACGCCTGCGCCAACAGGCCCGGCTGCGTTCGACGCACTTCTCGACGCGCATCGAGGGCAATCGGCTCACCCTGGCCGAAACCGAGCAGGTCATCCTCCAGGGTGCCCGCTTCCCCGGCCGGGAACGGGATGTCCACGAGGTCGAACGCTATTACCTGGCCCTGAACCAAATCGAGGCCTGGACGGACGAAGGCGTCCCCATCACCGAGGAGCGGGTCCGCAAACTCCACGCGCTCCTCTATCGAGGTCGCCGGGCCCGGCCCACGCCCTACCGGGATGGACAGAATGTCGTTCGCGATAGCGCCACGGGCCGCATCGTCTACCTCCCCCCCGAGGCCGCGGATGTTCCTGCGCTGATGCGGGCGTTGATAACCTGGGTTCAGCAGGCCGAAGCCGAGTGGCCCGTTCCCATCGTGGCCGGCGTGGCGCATTATCAATTCGTGACCATCCACCCTTTCTATGACGGGAACGGTCGCACGGCACGGGCCCTGGCCACCTGGATTTTGTATCGCGGGCAATACGACCTGAACGGCTTTTACGCTTTGGAAGAGCACTACGCCCGGGACCTGGAGGGCTACTACAACGCCCTGGTCACCCATCCCCATCCGAATTACTACGAAGGCCGCCACCAGGCGGACATCACGCCCTGGCTGGAGTACTTCCTGGAAGGCATGGCCCAGGTCTTTCGCCAGGTAGCCGAGGAAGTGCGCCGCCTGGCCAGGCAGCCTGAGGAGCCGGAACCCACCTGGTTGCAGACATTGGACCGGCGCGCCAGGCGGATCGTTGCCTGGCTGGAAGCCCACGGCACGGTGCGTTCTGCCGAGGTCGCCGCCCTGCTGGGCATCGGCCAACGCCAGGCGCGCAATTTGCTCAGCAAATGGGTGGAAGCGGGCTGGCTGGAAGTCGCCGACCCCTCCCGCCGGGGAAGGCGCTACCGCCTGAAGCATCCCCATCCCCCGTCCCACATACCCCAGACTTGACATAACATCGCACTGAGGGGGTCGCGGGGTCAAGTCCCGCCGGGTCCACCAGCGTAAACGCCCCGGTCACCAGGCCGGGGCGTCGGTTTTGCGGGTCAGAGGATGTCCAGCACGCCCTCGAGCGGGCCATGCCAGGTGGCAGGCCCCGGCGGCGTGGTTGGGCCCGCCGCGCCAGGGGGATGCACCCAGTAGGTGGCCAGGCCCACCTGGGACGCGGCCAGGTCCATCGGCTCGTCGCCCACCATCAGGCAGGCTTCCGGCGACGCACCCAAGCGGGCGCACACCTCCCGAAAGTACGCGGCGGCGGGTTTGGACGCCCGGCAGGTTTCGTAGGTGGTGACCAGCGCGAAGGGCAAATCGTCCACCCCGGCCCAGGCCATGCGCTGCCGCACGGCTGCTTCGGGGAAAAGCGGGTTGGTGGCCAACGCCACGGGATAGCCCTGCGCCAAAGCCGTTTCCACCACCCGCCGCGCGGCCGGCCGCGGACGCGACAGATGCCGCAGCGAGGGAAAGGCCTCCCGATAGAACGCGTCGAAAATGGGCCGCCAGTAGGCTTCCCCTTTCCCGGCCAGAGGGAAGAAATGGCGGGCGAAAACCCGGGCGTTGGTCTCGGGCCCCTGGTTGCGCATCATGGCCGCGGTGGCGGCTTGCAGGCGGGCTGTGAAATGCGCGGGCTCGACGCCGTACCGGGCAGCCCAGGCCGTGAGGGCCCGAAAGTAGTGCGGCACGAACTCCCGCATGGACAAGTCCAACAGGGTACCATCCAGGTCAAAAAGTACGGCCTGCCAACGCATCGCGCATCCTCCTTGTTGGTGGAGTGACGGGGCCGGGGGCCAGGCCCCACACCACGCCCCCGGCCCGCCGCGGGTTTCCGGCTCAGCCCACCCGGGCCAGTCCCACAGTCACCCGCTCGCCATCGAAAGTGAAAGTCTCGGTGAAAGCATCGGTGGGTGGTTCGTTGGGCTCCATGACCACGGCCAGTACTTCGTCCATGATGTCTTCCCGGAAGTGCTCCAGGGCCTGGGCCAGGGCAGGGGTGGCGTTGGTGTAACACAGCCGAATACGGTCGGCCACCTCCAGCCCGCTTTGCTTGCGCAGGTTCTGCACCCGCCGCACGAACTCGCGCATCAGCCCCTCGGCCCGCAATTCGGGCGTGATGTCGGTGCGCAGCGCGGCCACATAGGGGCCATCGGCGGCCACGGCAAAGCCCTCCAGGCCCCGCATGCGCACCTCCACCTCGTCGGGCTGGATGGTCACGGTTTCGCCGTCCACGGTCACGGTCAGCGGCTGCCCGGCCAACACCTGTTGGGCCGCGGTGGGCGCATCCAGGCGGGCCAGGGCCTGGGCCACCTTGGGGAAGCGCTGCTGGAAGCGCGGGCCCAATTTGTTCGCCCGGGGCTTGATTTCGTAAGCCACCACCTCGGCCGACGAATCCAGCGCCCGCACGGCCTTGACATTGAGTTCCTCGGCCAGCAAGTCGGCGTATTTGCTGACCACATCCCGTTCGTCCACCCGGCCCACCGCGAACGCGACCTCGGGCAGCGGCTGGCGCAGTTTGATTTTGGCGTTCATGCGTGCCGCGCGGCCCAACGAAGCCAGGCGCAGCACCAGGGCCATCTCGCGGTTCAGGTCTTCGTCAATGGCCTCGGTGTCCACCGCGGGCCAGTCGGTGAGATGCACCGATTCGGGGGCCTGGGGGTTCACCGAGCGCACCAGGTTCTGATACAACATCTCGGCCAGGAAAGGCGTGGCCGGCGCGAGCAGTTGGGCCACGGTGGTCAGCACCTCGTACAGCGTGACGTAGGCCGCGTATTTGTCGTCATCGCTCGGGTCGCCCCGCCAGAAGCGGCGGCGGGAACGACGCAAGTACCATTGCGAAACCTTCTCGACCACGAAACGCTGAATGGGCCGGGTCGCCCGCACCGCGTCATAGGCCCGATACGCCGCGGTCACATCGCGTACCAGGGCGTGCAGTTCCGAGCGCAGCCAGCGGTCCAGCAGGTTGTAGCGAGGGGTGCGTTGCGGGTCCGGCCGCCAGTCGTCCAAGTTGGCGTAAGTCACGAAGAAGGCGTACACATTCCACAGGGGCAGCATGAACTCCTGCACCGTCTTGCCCACCAGGCTCAGCGAAAAGCGGCGGCTGTCGCCCGGCGGCGCCGCGGTGTACAGATACCAGCGCAGCGCGTCCGAGCCGTAGGCCCGAATGACTTCCCACGGGTCCACCACATTGCCCTTGGACTTGGACATCTTCTCGCCTTTTTCGTCCAAGATGAGCCCCACCGAAACCACATTCTTGAACGCCACGCTGTCGAAGAGCAAAGTGGCGATGGCGTGCAGCGAGTAGAACCAACCCCGGGTTTGGTCCACCCCCTCGCAAATGTAGTCCGCGGGGAACTGGCGCTTGAACATGGCCTGGTTTTCAAAGGGATAGTGCCATTGGGCCACGGGCATGGCGCCCGAATCGAACCAGACATCAATGACCTCAGGCACCCGGCGCATGGTGCCTGCCCGGCACACGGGACACTCGAAGGTGATGTCGTCCACATAGGGGCGGTGCAGGTCCAGGTCGCTCAGGTCACGCTTGGCCCGGGCCTCCAGGTCCGCCACCGAACCGATGAGTTCCTGATGCCCGCACTGGGGGTTGTCGCACACCCAGATGGGCAGCGGCGTGCCCCAATAGCGATTGCGGCTCAAGGCCCAGTCCACATTGTTCTCCAGCCAGTTGCCGAAGCGGCCGTGCTTGATGCTGGCCGGCACCCAGTTGACCTGCTCGTTGTTGGCCAACAGGCGGTCGCGGAAGCGGCTGGTGGCAATGAACCAGGTGCTGCGCGCGTAATAAAGCAGGGGCGTCTTGCAGCGCCAGCAGTGCGGGTAGGCGTGGACATAGGTTTCGGCCCGGAACAACAGCCCCCGCTGGCGCAAGTCTTCGATGATGAGCGGGTCCGCGTCTTTGACGAACATCCCGGCCCAGGGGCGCACCATGGGCTTGAAGCGGCCTTGCTCGTCCACGGTGAGCAGCACCGGCAGGCCGTTTTGGCGGGCGACTTCCATGTCTTCCGCGCCGAACGCGGGGGCCATGTGCACCAGGCCGGTGCCCTCGTCCAGGGTGACGAAGTCGGCCAGCACCACGCGATAGGCCGGTTTGTCGGGCTGCACGAAGTCGAACAGCGGGCGGTACGTGCGGCCTTCCAGCGCCGTGCCGGGGAAGGTCTCGACCACCTCCACGGCCTCATCGCCGAACACCGCGGAGATGCGCTCGCGGGCCAGGATGAGGGTTTCACGGCGACCGTCGGCCGTCGTACGCCGCACCTTGGCATATTCCAGCGCCGGGTGGGCGGCCACGGCCACATTGGCCGGCAGGGTCCAGGGCGTGGTGGTCCACACCAGCAAGGCCGTGTCGGGCTCGTCCTCCAGCCACAGACGCACGAACACCGACGGGTCCGCGACCTCTTGATAGCCCAGCGCCACTTCGTGGCTCGAGAGGGGCGTCTCGCAGCGCGGGCAGTAGGGCACCACCTTGAAATCCTGATACAGCAGGCCCCGGTCCCAGAAGTTCTTCAAAATCCACCAAATGGATTCGATGTAGGTGTTATGGTAAGTCACATAAGCCTGGTCCAAATCCACCCAAAAGGCGATGCGCTCGGTCAGACGCTCCCAATCCTGGATGTACTCGAACACCGACTTGCGGCACATGGCGTTGAACTTGGCCATGCCGAAGCGCTCGATTTCGTGCTTGTGGTGGATGCCCAGGCGCTTCTCCACCTCGATTTCCACGGGCAGGCCGTGCGTATCCCACCCGCCGCGGCGCAGCGCGTGATAGCCGTTCATGGCCCAAAAGCGGGGGAACATATCCTTGTAGGCCCGGGCCAGCACATGATGCACGCCGGGCCGACCGTTGGCCGTGGGAGGGCCTTCGTAGAACACATACTCGGGCCCACCTTCACGCTGCTGCACTTGCTTGCGCATGATGTCGCGGGCCTTCCAGAAGGCCAACACCTCCTCCTCTTGGCGAGGCCAATGCGGTTTGGTGGAAACGGGTTGGAAGGGCATGACTTCCCTCCTGGGCTGGGATGACGCTTTTGCGGCCGAGGCCGCGGGGTAAAAACAAAAACCGCCTTCGTTCCCGTCAGGGACGAAGGCGGTGGGCCTCCGCGGTACCACCCTGCTTCCTCGGCCGGGGCAGGGCCGAGGCGCTCGGTCGGGGACTCCGTCGGCAAGGCCGACCTGCATCCCCGCGCCCGGGTAACGGCGGGCGAACCCGGCTGCCCCTACTCCCCGCGTGGGTTTCGGGTCGCGGCTCCGGAGGGATTTTCGGCTCGGCGGTTGCCGCCCGGCTCTCACCATCCCGGGCTCGCTGGGGGCCCACGGCCCGAGCCTACTCGTCTCCATCAACGCCTTTGGGCGGTGTAGGCCAAATTGTGCCAAGTCGGGGCGGGCGGATTTGAACCGCCGGCCTCACGGACCCGAACCGTGCGCTCTATCCGGGCTGAGCTACGCCCCGACGCCAGTGGGCGCAGCAGGACTCGAACCTGCAACCAACGGCTTAAAAGGCCGCTGCTCTTCCATTGAGCTATGCGCCCGACCGGCCCTAATTGTAGCATCAGCCCCGGGCTTCGTCAACGGTGACCGGGGCGCATTTTTGAACTTGTGGCATGGGCCCCACCCACCGGGCATCGTGGCCCGGCGACAAGAGCAGCCCCTGTGACACGCCGGCGCCTTCTACCGTTAGCGGCTACACGCAGTCCCCGCTCAGTGCAGTGGCGCGGCATACACCTGTTGCGGCCCCACCAGGTACAGGTAGTCCGCGCCGTCAGGGCCCAGGCCGATGGTAAAGCCGGTCACCGCGGGCAGCGGCTCGGCCGGACGATATTGTTCCACGAAACGCAAGGCCAGCGAAAACCGATACACGGCCTGTTGTTCCGGGTCCAGCAAATACAGCGCGGGCTCAGGCCGCGACAAGGCCAAAATCTGCGTGAAGCGCGCCTCCGCGAACACCGGCCCCGAACTTCGCCCAGGGCGCTCGTCCTGATAGGCCAACGCCACACACGGCTGCGGCTCTTCGTCCGCAAAATAGCGGCAGCGCACGACCTGGGTGTCCACGAAAAGGAAGTACGCCTCGCCGCCCAGCAACGCAAAGTCCATCACATTCTGGAAGTCCGGCGCGGCCGTGGCCGTGTCCAGCAGCGGCTGCGGCGCGGCCGTCTCCAGGCGATTCAAATCCAGGCGATAGAACGCGTTGGCACCCGTGTCCAGCAAATACAGGCGCTGCTCCCACACATGGGCCCGTTGCACCTGCCCCCACCCGCTGGGCGGCTGCGGCAGCGGGCGGGCCTGCGCGCCGGCCTCGGGGTCGCAGGTCAGCAGCACGCCGCCCTGGTCCACCGTGAGCACCCGAAAAGGATAGCGGGCCGGGGGCAGCACCGCCAGGTCCACCAGCGTGCCCAGGTCCAGGGTGCCATACCGCTGCGCGCGACAGCGAAAGCGCGGGTCGTGCTCATAGCGAAAAGCGTCGCTGTCGGTCCAACGGAAGCGCCAGATGCGGTTTTGGGCCGCATCCAGCGCGTACAAATCGTCCACCCCCACGGCCACCCGAGTCAGCCGCACATCCGAGCCCAGATGGCCCACAATCAACGGCCGAAAGGCCAGCCTGCGGGTGCCGTCCAGGGCGTCTAAGGCCTGCAGGATTTGCTCCCGCTGGGCCGTGACCGCGGGGTCATCGCCATAGCGGGCCGCCTCGTTGATGGCGACCAACGCCTGGGCCCAGGCTTCTCGCTGGGCCAGGGGGTCGGCCGCGGCCTGCGCCTCGGCCGCGTGCTGTTGGGCCACGGCCAGCCAACGGGTCTGCCGCACGGCATTGCCCTTGCGCACATACACGGCCACCGACGCGGCCGTCACGGCCAGCGGCACCACCACGGCCAGGAAGAGCCACACGCCCGCGGGCAGGCGGGGCAGCCGCGCGTAACCGGTCTGCA
>WGAK01000025.1 GCA_015494815.1 Anaerolineales bacterium
GCCCCGGCGAAGACCAGGGCGGCGAAGCGCGGTCGGCCGTGGCGGTAGATGAGGGTGATGAGCACCAGCAGGTGTAGCCCGTACAGGGGCACCTCGAACAGCAGCCCCGGCAGGTGGAAGAAGGGGAACATATCCGACCCGGCGAACACCTCGGCGAAAAAGGTGCTGTAGGCGGCCAGCAGCACCCAGAAGAACAGTTTGTGGCGCCAGGGCGGCGACATGGGGGCCCTTCCTGGGCAAAGAAGAAGATGAAGCCGGCCAGGCCGGGCGTTCATCCTTGGGCGCGGTCAATCTTCGCTTTGATGGCCTGCAGCAGGGCTTCGGGCGTCTTGTGCCAGCGGAAGGGCTTGCTCTGGCGTCGTCGGTCGCGCAAGTCGAACAACTGGACCACCATGTCGGCCTGGTCGTCAGGAATGTTCACCCGCACGAGGAAGGCCTGATATTTGAGGTAGTAGAACGAAGGCTCTTTCTTGAGCAATTGAAATCCCAGCCGCCGGGCTGCCAGCGGCAACTTCTGGGCGCGCGCCTGGCCGGGCAAGCCCTGCAGTTCGGGCCGTGGGGGCAATTCGGGCACTTGTTCGGTATGCAGCGCCTTTTGGCGCAGGCTGTCGGATGTCTGCCCGGTCAAGACTTTGATGAGATGCTCTTCAATCAGGGCCTGAGGATACTGTTCGATGAGACCGGCCTCGATCTCTTCCTGGCTGCGGGCGATGATGTCGGCCCGCTCGATGTGACGGCCTTCGGGCACCATGCTGGCGACCCGAATGTGGAAATAGGGGATGTGCGCGCTGCACAGTTGCTCGAGGTCTTTCTTCGCCTCGGGACGCTTGAGATACTCCCGGTCGGAGCGCTGAATCAGATGTGTCAGTTGGTCGGCAAAGGCCGTTTTGAGGTACTCGAAAGGCTCTTCGACCTCGGTAATGAGGCGGTGGACCTGGCTCCAACGCACGCGAGCGTAGCCCTGGGCGACAATGGTCAAGAGCGAACGGTCCGCGGCCGGGCTCTGGACCCGCGCCTGAATGGGAAAACGGCGTCGGGAAACGACCTTGCGGCGTTTGGGGTACGCGGGCACCTGCCAGAACAGGCCCGAGGTCTTGTACAGTTTCTTGCCCACAACGCCGACCTGCGTGTCGCCGTCCACATAAATCCATCCCAGCCAGCCCGGAATCAGCCATGTGACCGGCGCCTCGTCAATGATGTTCTCCGAAGGTTGGACCGCATGCCGGTTGATGGCCAGGAACAGCCGCACGAGCACATACACGAGCGCCAGCCCGAACAGCACGACGCCAATGCTGCCGCATAGCATGAGGGTGGTCATGGGGTCTCCTCGGAATTTCCCGACGGCCAGCAGGCCAAACAGCAATGCAAAAAATCCCATCTCAAGCCAGCCTCCCCCGCGCGAAGAGGAGGGTTTGGCAGAGGTAGGGGCCGGGGGTGTCAAAGGCTCTTCGGGGCTCATGGGATGGCTCCACTGCAAAGTTGGGGAACTTCTTGGCAGACCTCCTGACGGATGACGCCGTTCAGGAAGTAGGGCTTGTGGGGCGGCATCCAGAACTGGACGAGCGCGTCAAACGCGGCTTCGTGGCGCAGCAGCGTTTGCAGAAAGGCGGCGTCGTCGGGGTTGAGCGGGGCGGGCTCCGCGGGTACGGCTTCGGGTTGGGTGGGTGCAGCGGCGTCGCGGACCTGGTAGGCCAGCACCTTGAACGCCAGCACAACTATCATCCACGCGACAACCAGCAGGACCACCAACGCGGTCAGGCATCCGCCGCAGCCGATATCCTCATCGTCATCGCCGGCGCTGCGCGCGGCGACCTTCTTGTGGATGATGGCCAGCCCCCAGAAGAGAATCAGCCAGAAGAGAAACCACCCGGCCACTTGCCGCATGGGCGGCCCGAAGGCTCCCAAAAAGGGGCCAAAGAGGGCGCGTGCGGCCGCCTCATATTGAAAGGACAGTACCAGTGCGATGTAGCCTAAGAGGAGTTTTTTCATCGGATATGATTTGTGTTATCGGACGAGGGAATCCGCCAATTCGTCGCCCTGAGGCCGATTTGTGCCCCATTATAAGCAGTTACGCGGTTTTGAGCAAGAGAGCGCGAGTGCCGGTGACGGCGGAAAGGTGTCAGATGTCAGGGGCCGGCAGGCCGCCGCCAGCAGCCGGCCCTCCGTAATTTCGCCTTCTGCTCGCCGCGGCGGGGCCGAAATGCCGAGCGTTCCGTTTTGTGCTACACTTAGGCCCATCTTGAGGCGGAGGTCGTTGCGATGCGTCAGGCCCAAGTGCAACGCCGCACGCGTGAAACCCAGGTGCAGGTGCGCCTGAACCTGGACGGTACCGGCCGGCACCACATTCGGACCGGCCTGGGCTTTTATGACCACATGCTGGCGCAACTGGCCGTGCATGGACTGTTCGACCTGGACATCGAGGCCCAGGGTGACCTGGTCGTGGACCCGCATCACACCTGGGAGGATGTGGCGCTGGCCTTGGGACAAGCCTTTGACCAGGCCCTGGGCGCTCGTCAGGGCATCGTGCGCATGGGCTACGCGTACGCCCCTTTGGACGAGGCCCTGGCGCGGGCGGTGGTGGACTTCTCGGGCCGGCCGTATGCGCATCTCACCGCCCGCTGGCACACGCCTTATCTGGGCCGCGAGGCCATCCCCGTGAGCCTGATGGCCCACTTCTTGCGCTCCTGGGCCACCCAGGCCCGGGCCACGGTGCACGTGGATGTGCTGCGGGGGGCCGACGACCACCACCAGGCCGAGGCCGTTTTCAAGGCCCTGGCCCGCGCGCTGGCCGCGGCCACACGCCTCGACCCGCGTCGCGGCGTGCAGGTGCCTTCCAGCAAAGGCGTGTTGTAGCGCGCCTTCCGCCGCGTGGGCCATCGGCGCTTTGCGGGCCGGCAGCAAGGGCGGGGGCGGCCTTGGCGTCGGTGGCGCGCTTTTCGAGGATGCTCATGTCGTTTGTCGGGTTGCTCCCCTTCAATGCCATACTTTTGACCTGGGTGTTGCATCGTCGGGCCCGGTGGCCGCTGACGCAGAGTTACTTTCTGGCCACGCTGGGGCTCGGCGCGACGCTGGCCGTGCTCACCGAGGGCCTCAGTTGGGGCCGCCTCTTGACGCCCGCCGCCGCGGGGGCCGTGCAGGCCGGGTTGGCCCTGGTTTTGCTGCTGGCCTTGTTGCGTCCACGGCCTCGCTTCAGGCCGCGCGGCGCGCACTTCCCGCCCCCGGATTGGCTCAGTTGGAGCCTGCCGGCCGTCGTGCTGGCGGTGACCGCTTACCTGGCCTGGCTATCGCCGCCCAATACGGTGGATTCGTGGACCTATCACCTCGCGCGGGTGGTGCACTGGGCCCAGAACCGGAGCGTGGCGCCGTACCCGACCCACATCTTGCGCCAGATTTACCAGATGCCCTGGGCCGAGGAAGCGATGCTCTGGCTGCGCTTGCTCGCGGGCGATGACCGTTACGCGGCCTTCGTCCAATGGTGGGCGTTGTTCAGCCTGATGGTCATCTTCCCCGATTTCGTGCGCCAGATTGTGCCTCAGGCCCGGGCCGTCTGGCCGCGTTGGGTGGCCGTTACGGTCCCGATGGCCATCTTGCAGGCGTCGAGCACGCAGAACGACCTGGTGGTGGCCTACTGGTCGGTGGGATTCGTCTACGCGCTGCTGGCCTATCGCAGCCGCGGCCGGCGGCGGTGGCTGGTCGCGGGGGCGCTGGCCCTGGGGCTGGCGCTGCGCACCAAGGGGACGGCGTATCTCTGGCTGTTCCCCTTTGGTGTGTGGTGGTTGGGGACGATGCTGCGGCGTAGGGCTTGGCGCGGCATGGCGCTGGCCGCGCTGCTGACGGCCATCCTGGTGGCGGGGCCCTGGTATCGCAATGCCCTCGTCTTTGGGCATCCGTTGGGCTCGCCGAGCATTCGTCGCTTCTACCTCGTGGAAGACCCCGGCCCCCGGGCCTGGCTCTCGAACAGCCTGCGTCAGTGGGCCTCGCACGGCACGGCCGGATATCCTTATGTGCCCTTTGCCCTGCGCCGCTTCTTCCCCCTCGGCGCCTGGCTGGAAGCCGGGGTCGTTTGGGTGCACCGCCATGTGCTCCACATGGCGCCTGCGGACCTGCGTTCGACCGAATTGGGGCACGCGTTCCGGGTGCCCACCCCCTACCTGTTCAGCGAGGACGAGGCCGGCGCGTTCGCGCATCTCTTGCTGTTGGGGTTGGTCACCCCGCTGCTCTTCTGGAAGGGAGGGGCGGGCATACGCCGCTATGGCCTGGCCTATTGGAGCGCCTGGGTTCTGTTCGTCGGGCTGATTAGGTGGCAGCCGTGGATTACGCGCCTGCACCTCCCGTGGGTGCTCTTGGGCGTACCGCTGTTGGTCTGGGCTTTGCAGAGTTATCTCGACGGGCGCAAGGCGTTGATGGTTTTGGTGTTGCTCGGCTTTGCCACGATGGTGCCGGGCCCTTTGCTCGACAACGAGTTGCGTGGCCTGCGCGGGCGTTTCGATGTGCGACGCCTTTCGCCCGAGGAACGCATGTTTTTGCCGGTGAAAGCCTGGCAGGAACCGTACCTGACCACGATGGCAGCGCTGCGGGCGTCGGCGTGTGAAAACCTGGGGCTGCTTTTGGACGAAAACGGCCTCGAGTATCTTTTCTGGTACTTTCTGGCGCCGCAAAAACCCCACCTGCGCCTGGAGCATGTGCGGGTGACCAACGAAACGGCCCGCTTTGCGGCTGGGTGGCCGCGGATGGACCCGTGCGCCGTGGTGGTGACGCGCGCCGACTTCGCGGCTCCCGACCCCTGGCGCGCCTTTGGGCATGTGTATCGGCGGGCCTTCGCGGACCCGACCGTGCCCCTCTTTCTCTACCTCGCGGACGACGCGTCCGCGCCGTGAGGCCGGAAAACGAGGCGTACGCCCACTTGGGTTGGGGGCGTTTTTGCTAATCGAAAGTCTTGACAACCATCATGATTTCTGGTATAAAAGAAACACCTCGCCCTATTCGCCCCCTGGCCGGGCTGCGAGGCTTCCGGAACCAACTTCGTGGGTGGTCGTCCCCTCCTCTGGTGGGTGTCCCCAGGGCCGTTGCCCTGGGGACGAACTTTTTAACCCCCGGCCAGCAGGGTGAGCAGTACGCCCAGCAGCGCGCTCAGCCCGGCCAGGGCCAGCAGCACGCCATCCGCGGGGGTGGCGGGGAAGGTGGCTTCGGCCGTGTCGGAGCGGGCCCGTGGCCGCGGCACGGTCACCCCGCCGGGGCCGGTCAGGGCTTGCAGAAAGGCCTCCACCGTGGCCGGCCGCTCGTCGGGATGCAGGCGCATACCCCACAAGATGGCCTCTTCCACCCGCAGGGGCAGGGT
>WGAK01000026.1 GCA_015494815.1 Anaerolineales bacterium
AGACGGTAGCGGTCGGCCAGGGCGTCCAGCATGGCCTGCACGCCGGGCACCAGCCGGAATCCCTCGACCAGCGCGGGCTCGCGCTGCGGGAGCAGGCGCACCACCAGGTTGTCCAGGGCCAGGCGGTCGGCCCAGGCATACAGCGTGTTGAGCGGCGTCTCCGCGACCATGACCACCGCGCGCGCAACCCGCTGCGGCCAATGCGGCCCTCCCAGCCAGGCCAAAAAGCGCAACAAGCGGCTCAGGCGATGCACCACCTCGTCGTCGGTGTCGCGCAGCGTACCGTCAATGTCGAACAGCACGGCCTGCACGGCCGCGGGGCGGAAGTCCGGGTGTCGCCACACCCAGCGAGGCCGGTTGCGCACGGGCTCGGCTCCTTAGCGGGTGGCCTCGAACAGGCGTTGGGCCGTGGCGCGGTCGGGCGCGATGACCCACACATGCCCGCGCGGGCCGACGGTGGCGAAGAACACCGTGCCCCACTCGGTGTCTTCCCACACCCACAGGGTCGGCCCCGACGATTGCGCGGGGCCAAAGCGCTGCTCGGCATAACGCAAGAACGCGCGCGTGAATTCGTCCGCGTCGTCGGAAGTGTCCCACACCCACTTCTGCACCAGTACGGCCCCGTCGCCTTCGGGCTGGTAGTAGGTCGCGTACGCGTCGCCGCCCCAGCCCTCGGCCGCGCGACGGGCCTCATCCTCGTCCAGGCGATAGGCCAGGGTCTCGCTCTTCGCCAGCACCAGGTACAGCCAAAATTCGCCCAGGGCGTTGTGCTCGGTCACGGCCTCCCAACCGTCGCCCAGCAGCGCCCCGATGTCGGGCAGGTCCACCCGCATGGGCCGGTCGTCGGGATAGCGTTCGGGATGCAACACCTGCTCGGTCGAGGCCGGGGGATTGTCATACGCCGCGTTCACGGCCTCCCAGCCACCGTCTTTGAACAGGGCCAGCACGAAATCCTGCCCCGCGGTGTAGGGGAAGAGGATGTCCTCTTGCATGAACTCGGGGCTGGCATCCCAGCCGGGCATGTCCAGCGACTGGTAATAGCGGCGAATGGCCTCCTGTTCGCGCGGGGTGGCTTTTTCCCAGAACCACAGGTACTCGGTCACCGACGCGTCGCCTTCGACCAGGGCTTGCATGCCGGCGCACAGTTCGCTATCCTGCTCGCAGGTTTCGTCGTTGAAGCCCAGGCCTTCGTCCAGGTCCCAGGTCTGGTCTTGCAGCGCGTGGGTGTATTCATGCGCGTAAGTCAGCCGCGCGTGGGGCGGGAAGCCATCCTCAGCCACCACATACATCTTTTCCTCTTCGTCGTCGTAGAAGCCCGCGATGCCCTCGCTCAGCATGGTCTTGTGCACTTCGTACCAATCCACATCGCGCCCGGCCAGGCCGAACAGCCACAGTTCCACCGCGTCTTTCGCGGCGTCCTCGGGCGTGTAGTCGGCCAAAAAATCTTCCTCTACCTTGCGCGCCAGTTCCTCGCGCGTGATGACCACCTTTTCCACCGGCCGGGTCGCGTGCAGGCCGCGCAGTTCTTCCACATCCTGCTCGATGCGTGCCATGCGCTCTAAGGCCGCGGGCGATAAGGTGGCCTCGGCCGCGGGCGTGGTTTCCGCCGTCGGCGTGGGTTGGTCCGTCGTGGGCGCGGGGCTGGGCGAGGCCGCGGAAGGCGTCGGCCGCGGCGTGGCGACCTGATGCGTCGCGGTCGGCGCGAGGGACGGCGCGGCCAGCGTTGCCGTTGCCGAAGGCTGCGGGGTGTCGCGCGACGACAGCAGCAGGCCGGGCGCGCCCAGCAGAGGGCGGCAGGCCAGAAGCATCAACCCCAACAGCAAGCCAAAGGAAGACCAACGGCGCAATCGGTTCATGGTTCACCACCTGAAACACGGGGGACATCCAGCACGGTCGAAGCATTATACCGCATCTTGGCCGAGAGCGGCACGACCGCGCGGCGCGAAACCGAGTATAATTTGGCCGAGCCCCACGCGCAAACCATGCGCAGGGCCTTCGGACCGGTGCCAGGAGGCTGGACATGACGCAGCACGAGCCCACTTTCTCCGTGGTGGTTCCCGTTTACAACGAGGTCGAGAACCTGCCCGAACTCTACCGTCGTGTGCAGGCCGTGATGACCCAACTCGGCGAGCCGTGGGAATTGGTGCTGGTGGACGATGGGTCGCGCGACGGTTCCACCGACCTGATTCGCGCCTTGCGCGCCCAGGACCCCGAGCATGTGCGCGCGGTCATCTTTGCCCGCAATTTCGGCCACCAAATCGCGGTGACCGC
>WGAK01000027.1 GCA_015494815.1 Anaerolineales bacterium
CAGGGCGGGGCTCAGGCCGCGGCCGCGCGCGCGCTGCAAGGCACCATTGCCATCGCCAACGCGCGGCAGGCGTATCAGGCCTTCAAGGAAGTCTTCTCGGGCGAGCGTTTCGCGGCCCTGGCCGCGCAGGGTGCGCGGGTGCAGCGCCCGTTGTGGGCCTCCACCAGCACCAAGAACCCGGCCTATCCCGACACGCTGTATGTGGACCACCTCATCGGCCCGCAAACGGTGAACACCGTGCCGCCCAAGACCTGGGCCGCGTTCGCGGACCACGGCACTCCGCGGCTGACGCTGGAGGCCGATGTGGAAGGCGACGCGGCCCGGCTGGCGCAACTGGCCGCCTTGGGCGTGGACCTGGACGCCATCACCGCGCAGTTGGAGGAAGAGGGCGTGCGCGCGTTCGTCGAGGCTTACGACGCGTTGCTGGCCGCGCTGGCCTGAGGGGGGCCGGTAATGCCGGTACGGCCCCGCGTCGGGGACGCGTAGGAAGGTGCAGATTGGACGTTTGCCTTGCACCAGCAGGCGAGGGTGAAGCGAGATGTTATAATGCTTACAGGACTTACAGCCCAACAGGCAAAAATCGCTGTTGTGTGTCATGGCGAGCCGCCGAAGGCGGCGAAGCCATCCCCCGGACGGTGGGGGAGATTGCTTCGGCGGGCTTCGCCCGCCTCGCAATGACACAGAAACCGCGAACTGCGTAACTTCTGAATACTTGTGCATCGGTGGTAAGAGGCGCTTATGGGCCGGCTACGGATTACGACACATTTTGACCCTCAGGCGGATGTGGTGCTTTACCAGGGAGATTGCCTGGATTTTTTGCGTGAGGTCCCCGATGAGACCGTCGCGCTGGTGGTCACTTCGCCACCTTACAACATCGGCAAACCCTATGAAAGACGCCTTGCACTGGACGAATATGTGGCCCAGCAGCGCGCGGTGATTACGGAGAGCGTGCGCGTTTTGAGACCCAACGGCAGCATCGGCTGGCAGGTCGGCAATTATGTCCATCAAGGGGAGGTGATTCCGCTGGATGTCCTCCTCTATCCCATCTTCAAGAGCCTGGGGCTCAAACTTCGTAATCGCATCGTGTGGACCTTCGGTCACGGCTTACATGCCCGCAAACGTCTCTCCGGGCGTTATGAAGTGCTCTTGTGGTTTACCAAGGGCGATGATTACATCTTCAACCTGGATGCCATCCGAGTGCCGCAGAAGTATCCCAACAAACGCTACTTCAAAGGCCCGAAAAAAGGCCAACTTTCGGGGCATCCCTTGGGCAAAAACCCCGGCGATGTGTGGGAAATCCCCAATGTAAAAGCCAACCATGTCGAGAAGACCGCGCACCCCGCCCAGTTCCCGGTGGAATTGGTCGAACGGTTGGTGCTGGCCTTGACCCAACCGGGGGATTGGGTGCTGGACCCCTTCATAGGCTCAGGCACCACCGCCATTGCCGCGCTGCTGCATGGGCGTCGGGCCATGGGGGCTGAGATGGTCCCCGAATACCTGGACATTGCCAGGGAGCGTTTGCGCTTGGGCGAACAGGGGCGCCTGCGCGTGCGTCCTATGGAGCGCCCCGTGTACGATCCCAGGGCCCCGCAGAAATCCTTGCCGCCGAAACGGGTACGCTTGGTTTCGGTGGCGGAATGGCGGGCAGAACAGACGCAACTTCCCCTCTTCGCGGCAGCCACGGAGCAAAAGGCGCCTTCGCCCTCGCCCCAGGAGACATGAGCCATGCGGATCTTTTACGAATACTCGCACCTGGGGGGCAAAGAAATTCTTCAGGTGCGCTTCCCGCAGCACTTGCAGGAAATTCAAGCCGTCATTGCCGCGGTTCGGGCGGCGCGTACGAAAATCAGCCGTGAGCGAAGGCGCCGCGGGGAATCCCTCTTCAGCCCGGCAGCCATGAACGCGCAATTCAAGCACCAGTTTCAAAGCCGAGGCTGGCACACCTTGCGAGACCGCTTTCGTCTGGAATTGCCCTCCGATTATCCGTCCCATCGAGATTTGCAGGGCTCCAAACAAGTGGACTTCGCCAAGGGTCGGGTTCTGGTCGAGGTCCAGTTCGGCAAGTACGCGTTCATGTTCTACGACCTGGCCAAGTTCCAGTACTTCTACAACGAAGCCCACGCCGAAGTGGCTGTGGAGATCGTCCCGGCCAAGCCGTTGCAAGAGCAGATGTCTTCGGGCGTGGCGTATGGCGAGCAATTGGTGCACGACATCCTGCGCCTGCGCCGTCACTTCCCTGCCGTGCCGGTTTGGGTCGTGCTCGTTGTGCCTGACGAGGGGGAGGACACGGCCTAACCCTGAGGCCCTGCCACACGGCGCGCGTCAGGGCCGAAACTCCAACAACTGCTGCGTGCGACTCTTGCCCACATGGAAGTATTTGGCCAGCGGGTGGTGCACCACGATGGCCGCGGTGGAGTGTTCGGGCACCAGTTGATACGCGGGCGTCAGGCTCATGCCCAAAGCCTGGCGCGCGGGCAACAGCCGAAACACCTTTTCGTGGTCCCGCAGGTCGGGGATGGCCGGATAGCCCCATGAGTAACGCTTGCCCCGCCCCGGCGGCAGGCCCAGTTCCCGGCGGATGTGGCGGTGGATGTATTCCGCGGTGGCCTCCGCGGTCTGCACGGCCAGGCCGTGGAAGAAGTAGGCCTCGCTGTAGTGCCCCGCGCCCTCCAGTTCCTGAAAGTGAGCCTCGGCCTGGGGCCCCACGGTGACCACCTGGAACGCGACCACATCCATGACGCGGTCGTGCACGCCGGCGAAGTAGTCGGCCAGGCACAGCCCCTCGCCGCCCACCTGCCGCGGGAAGGTGAAGACCTCCAGCACGCGCGGGTGGCCCTGCTCCACCGACGCGGGGTCGTAGACCAGCAGCCGATTGCCCTCCCGCTGCGCGGGGAAGTAGCCGTACACCGCCTGGGGCCGCAGCCAGCCGTGACGCCGCGCCGCGCGGGTCAGGTCCGCGAAGCGGGCCTCGAACTCGGCCTGCAGGCGCTCCCATTCGGGGCCGCGCGCGTTCTTCGCGCCCCACGACAGGCGGAAGAGTTCGCGCTTGTCCACCAGGGGGAACACGGCCTCCAGGGGGATGTCCCGCACCACCCTGACGCCCCACTCGCGCGGCCGGGGGATGTTGGGCGCGGGCGGCACGCTGCCGCAGTCTTCACACACCTCCACGCGCTTGCGGGCCTCTTGCGCCGCGCGACGCTGTTCGGCCTCCACCTGGGCGCGCAGTTCGGCCAGCAGGCGGGGCCGCGCCGCGGGGTCCATCAGTTGGTCCATGACCTGCAGGCCCTCGAACGCGTCCTTGCAATAGAACACGCCCGGCTCGTAGGGCTGCCCGTCCTCGGTGATGTTGATGCGCCGCCCAAAACGGCGGTTGATGGCCGCGCCGCCCACCAGCACGGGGAAGCGCAGGCCCCGGCGGTGCAGTTCGTTGACCACCTTGGGCATCTGCTGGCTGGTGGAAACCAGCAGCGCGCTCAAGCCGATGGCGTCGGCCCGGTGCTCCACCGCGGCCTGCAGGATGGTCTCCACGGGCACCTGCTTGCCCAGGTCCACCACCCGATAGCCGTTGTTGCTCAGGATGGTCTTGACCAGGTTCTTGCCGATGTCGTGCACATCGCCGTAGACCGTGGCCAGCACCAGGGTGCCCTTGTGCGCGCCTTCCTTCCGCACCAGGAAACGCTCCAGGTGGGCCACCGCGCGCTTCATCACCTCCGCGGACTGCAGCACGAAGGGCAGGATGAGTTCGCCCGCGCCGAATTTGTCGCCCACCTCTTTCATCGCCGGCAAGAGCACCTGGTTGAGAGCCCACACCGCGGCGTCGTGGGTTTGAGGGGTGGGGTGGTCGGGCAGGGCTTCAGGGCCGGGCAGGCCCAGGCGCTCGGCCAGCAGCGCGTCCAGGTCGGCCTCCAGGCCGTCCTTCAGGCGCTGCACGATGCGGCGGTGCACCCGCTCGGGGGTGGCGAGGCCCTCCAGCGGGTCCCTGGGCCCGCCGGCCTGCCAATGCTGCCCCGCGGCTTGCTGGCGCTCGAAATAGGCCACGAAGCGGGCCAGCGCGTCCGCGCGGCGGTGGAAGATGAGGTCTTCGGCCAGGGCCCGCTGTTCGGGCGGAATGTCCGCGTAGGCCAGGATGTGCACGGGGTTGACGATGGCCATGTCGAGCCCGGCCTGCACCGCGTGGTACAGGAACACGCTGTTGAGCACCGCGCGGGCCCATTTGCCCAGGCCGAAGGACACATTGCTCACGCCCAGGGAGGTGAACACGCCCGGCAGTTCGGCCTTGATGCCGCGGATGGCCTCTAAGGTGTGGCGGGCCGCGTCCGCGGTTTCGGGGTCGCCCGTGGCCAGGGTGAAGGTCAGCGGGTCCACCACCAGGTCCTCGGGCCGCAGGCCCTCGTCCAGCGCCAGGTCGTAGAGCCGACGGGCCACCGCCACCTTGTGCGCCGCGGTCCTGGCCATGCCCTGCTCGTCGATGGTGAGCACCATGACCGCGGCGTTGTAGGCTTTGGCCAGGCGGAAGACCCGGCGGGCTTTGTCGGGCCCGGCCTCCAGGTGGGTGGAATTGAGCAGCGCACGGCCGGGGTAGACCTGCAGCGCAGCCTCCATGGCCGCGGGGTCCGTGGTGTCGAAGACCAGGGGCACGGGGATGCCCGTGGTCACCAGTTTGCGCACCACCGTGCGCATGAGATGGGCCTCGTCGTCCCGCTCGGTGACCGCGACCGAGACATCCAGCGCGTGCGCGCCGCCGTCCACCTGGTGTTGGGCCACGGTGACGATGCCGTCCCAGTCTTCGGCCAGCAGCAGGCGCTTGAACTTGCGGGAGCCCTGCGCGTTGCACCGCTCGCCGATGAGGAAAGGCGGCGGGTCCTGGCGCATGGCGTAGGCCCGAATGCCCGACGCGAGGCGGGGCACCCATCGGGCCTTACGCTGCGGCGCGGGCCGCCCGCGGAGCCGTTCCACCAGCAGCCGCAGGTGCTCGGGCGTGGTGCCGCAGCAGCCGCCCACCACGCTCACGCCGAAAACCTCGACGAACTCCTGCATCGCGTCCGCGAAGGGCTCCGGCTCCAGGGGATAGACCGCCTCGCCGTCCACATTCAGGGGCAGGCCCGCGTTGGGCAGCACCGAGATGGGCAGGGGCGAGTGCCGGCTGAGGAACCGCACGGGCTCGCGCATGTGCTCGGGCCCGGTGGAGCAGTTCAGGCCCAGCAGGTCAATGGGCATCCCGGCCAGGATGGTCACCACGGCTTCGATGTCGGTGCCCAAGAGCATCCGGCCTGTGGTGTCCAAGGTGACCTGGGCCTGGATGGGCACGAAGATGCCCGTCTCGTGCATGGCCCGATGCAGGCCGTGGATGGCGGCCTTGACTTCCAGGATGTCCTGGTGGGTCTCCAAGAGCAGCACATCCACGCCGCCCTGGAGCAGGCCCACGGCCTGCTCGCGGAACACATCGGCCAGTTGCGTGAAGGTGACATCCGAGAGGTCGGGGTCGTCCGCGGAGGGCAGTTTGCCCGTGGGCCCGATGGAACCGGCCACGAAGCGGGGGCGGCCATCGCGGGCCGCGTATTCGTCGGCTAAGCCGCGGGCCAGGGCCGCGGCCGCGCGGTTGAGTTCCAGCACCCGGTCTTGCAGGCCAAACTCGGCCGCGGTGATGCGGTTGGAACGGAAGGTGTCGGTCTCGATGACATCCACGCCGACCTCGAGGAAACTGCGGTGGACCGTCTCGACGGCCTGGGGGTAGGTGAGGGGCAGGATGTCGTTGAAGCCCTCGTAGGCCTCGCCGCCGAAGTGGGCCGCGGTCAGGCCCAGTTTGGCCAGGTTGGTGCCCATCGCGCCGTCGAAGATGAGCACCCGCTCGCGCAGGGCGTCGAGATAACGGCGATTGGTGTAACGGCGGGGGTAGAACATGCGTACCTCGCGGCCAAAAGAATGGACGTTGGGCGTCTGGGGGAAACAAAAAGCCCTCTGCGCAAGAGGGCTGATACCGGGGCATCATCCCTCATCTGCCAGGCGCAACGCCTGCCGGAATTGGCACCTTGTCGCGGGGCGACAGGTTGCCGAGGCTTCTCAGGGCCGGTTCCCTCCACCTCTCTGGATGAGGGCTCGCGGCGGCACCGCGAGCAGGGGGGGACATCCCCCCATATGTGGGTCATGCCAACGTGCCGTCGGTCAAGCAGGCCAAGTGTAGCACAGCCCCGGGGGATTGGCAAGGCGGGCGGGTTTTTGGAACGCGGCACCTGGGTGGCGTCTTGGGGGCGGAAAGGCGGTAAGGCGATAAAGCGGTCAAGCGAATGGGCGAATCTTCGGATTTGCGGGGCCGGTAGGGGCGCAGCGGTGCTGCGTCCCCCGCGGTGCCAAGCCACCGCACGCCAAAGTTCAGGCCGCGGTTCGGGTCGCCAGGCGGGCCAGCAAGGGCACCGCGGCCAGTTGCACCAGCACCGAAAAGGCCATCAGCACGACCAGCGAATGGTCGTACAGCCAGCCCATGAGCGCGCTGCCCGCGAACCA
>WGAK01000028.1 GCA_015494815.1 Anaerolineales bacterium
AACGCATAGACCGCATCAGCAGCCGCGCGTATCAGTATGTGTGCGAAGTGCTACGCAGCGAGTTCTTCGGCTCGCGCAGCGCGGGCATGATGGGCCGCCTGGAGCAGGCCTTTGCCGAGCGTTTCGGCGTGCGCTACGCCATCTCCTTCGTCAACGGCACGGCCACCCTGCACGCGGCCCTGGCTGCCGCGGGCGTGGGCCCCGGCGACGAGGTCATCGTGCCGCCGCTGACCATGGCCAGCACCGCGTTCAGCGTGCTGCACGCCGGCGCGGTGCCCGTGTTCGCCGACATTGACCCCCACACCTGGACCATTGACCCCCAGTCCATTGCCGAACGCATCACCGCGCGCACCAAGGCCATCATCCCCGTTTCCATCTACGGCCTCTCGCCCGACATGGACCCCATCATGGACCTGGCCGCGGAGCACGACCTCTTCGTGCTGGAAGACGACGCCCAGTGCTTCTTGGGAACCTACAAAGGCCGTCTGGTGGGCACTCTGGGCCATGCGGCCAGTTTCAGTTTCCAGAGTTCCAAGCACATGACCAGCGGCGAGGGCGGCATGGTCATTACCAACGACCCCGACCTGGCCAACCGGGTGCGCCGTTTTGGCAGCCTGGGCTACGCCGCGGTGGGCGCGGGCGAAGGCACCATCACCAAGCACGACATCCAGGACCCCGGCTACGCCCGCCATGTGGAGGTGGGCTGGAACTACCGCATCTCGGAACTGGCCGCGGCCGTGGCCCTGGAGCAGACCGAGCGCCTGGACGAACTGGTGGCCTGGCGCAAGGAGGCCGCGCGGCTGTACGAGCAGGCCGTGGCCGGGTGCGACTGGCTGGTGCCGCAGCACGTGCCCGAGGGCTACGGCCACGCGTATTGGACCTATGTGCTCAAACTGGCGCGCGACGACATCACCTGGCACGACTTTCGCCGCAAGTATCTGGAATTGGGTGGCGAGCCCTTCTACGGCGCCTGGCGGCTGAACTACCTCGAACCGGCGTTTCGGGGCCGCAAATTCGCGTCCTACCAGTGGCAGGATTTCGAGCCGGGCCTGTGCCCCGTAGCCGAGGCGGTGCAGCCCCGGCTCATCCAGTTGCCGACCAACTACTACGACCGTGCTACAATGGAAGCCCAGGCCGAGGCCCTGGCCCGCACCATTGACCACTTTGGGCGGTGAGGCGGGCTTTTGGGGAACCGGCTCCGCCGGGGCCGGGCAGCGGCGCGAGCCTCGCGGTCAACCCCGGCCCCGCCCGGAGGGCGTTCCCCCCAACCCTGCACGGAGGAGTCAATCATGGCCGAAATTCGCATTGGCAACCGCTGGGTGGGCGATGGGCATCCTACCTATTTCATCGCCGACATCGGGGCCAACCACGACGGCTCGCTGGAGCGGGCCAAGATGCTCATTCGCCTGGCCAAAGAGGCCGGCGCGGACGCGGTCAAGTTCCAGCACTTCCGCGCGCCCAAAATCGTGTCCGACTACGGCTTTCGCTCCCTGGGGCGGCAACTCTCGCACCAGGCCGAGTGGCGCAAGCCCGTCTATCAGGTGTACGAAGAAGCCTCGCTGTCGTGGGATTGGACGCCCATCTTGAAAGAAGAAGCCGACAAGGTGGGCATTGACTTTTTCTCGTCGCCGTATGATTTCGGCTCGGTGGACCACATCGAGCCTTATGTGGAAGTGTACAAAGCCGGTTCGGGCCTGATGTCGTGGCCCGAGTTGCTGGTCTACATGGCCCGCAAGGGCAAGCCCATCATCATGGCCACGGGCGCGGCCGACATCAGCGATGTGGCCCGGGCCATGCGCGCGGTCATGGAGGTCAACGACCAAATCGTGCTCATGCAGTGCAACACCAACTACACGGGCAGTGAGGCCAACTTCGACCACATCCACTTGAACGTGCTCAAGACCTATCGCACCATGTGGCCCCAGGCCGTGTTGGGCCTGTCGGACCACACCCGGGGTCTGGCTACGGTGCTGGGCGCGGTGGCTTTGGGCGCGCGGGTCATCGAACGCCATTTCACCGACGACAACAACCGCGAGGGCCCGGACCACAAATTCGCCACCAACCCTGACGAGTGGGCGCGAATGGTCGAGGAGACCCGCAAACTGGAGCGGGCCCTGGGCTCGGCCGACAAATTCGTGGCCGGTAACGAGCAAGAGACCTACATCGTGCAACGCCGTTGCCTGCGCGCCGCGCGCGATATCCGCGCCGGCGAAATTCTGACCCGCGACATGATTGATGTGCTGCGGCCCAACACGCCGGGCGCCATCCAGCCCTGGGAGATGGACCGGGTGCTGGGCACCAAGGCCCTGCGGGACATCCCCAAGGGCGAGGCCCTGTATTGGGTGGATTTGGGTCGGGCCTGAGCCTATCGGGGGCGGCGTCGCCGGGCCGCCCCCGCCTTCGCCTTTCGGATGAGCGTTGCCATGAGCATGGCGCGACGCACGGCCTGGAACGCGGCCCTGGTGGTGACCCTGCTGCTGGGCCTGGCCGTGCGTTTCTACGACCTGACCGACCCACCGTTGGAATTTCATCCCCTGCGGCAACTGCGCGGGGCCATTACCGCGCGCTACCTGTACTATCGCTGGAACCCCGCGGCCACGGCCGACGAGAAGGCCTGGGCCGAGGGGCTTTATCGCCGCATCCAGCCCTTAGAGCCGCCGGTGACCGACGCGCTGGTGGCGGCCACCTACCTGGTGCTGGGGCGCGAGGTGTTGTGGGTGGCCCGGGTGTACACCGTGCTCTTTTGGCTGTTGGCCGCAGGGGGGCTCTATGCGTTGGCCCGGCGTTGGTGGGGCCCCGGCCCGGCCCTGGCCGGGGTGCTGTACTTCCTCTTCCTGCCCTTCGCGGTGCTGGCCAGCCGTTCCTTTCAGCCCGACCCGCTGATGCTGGCCGGGCTGGTGGCGTCGGTGTGGGCCTGGGACCGTTGGGTGCAGCAGCCCGGCCGTGGGCGCGGCTGGTTGGCGGCCGGGCTCACGGTGGCGACGGTGCTGGTCAAGCCCTACGCGGTGTTCGCCCTGACGGGCGCGGTCGTGGGATTGGCCTGGCAGCGTTTCGGCCTGCGCGGGGCCGTGCGGCAGCCTGTGCTGTGGGGCACGGCCGGGACCGTGCTGGTGGCCCTGGTGGGCTATTACGGCCTCTACCGGGGCATGATGCTCGATTATGCCCGCACCTGGACCGCGCCCATGACCCGCTTTTGGCTGTCGCCGCTGTTCTACGGCCGGTGGCTGCACAATCTGGTGGAACACATGGGCGGGCCGTGGCTGCTGGCTGCGGCCTGGGGGCACGCGCTCCATGACCAGCGACGGGGCGCCGCGGCCGGTTGGGGCTGGGCCGTGGGATACGGCATCTACGGCATGTTGGTGCCCTTCCAGAGCATGACCCACAGTTACTACCACCTGCCGCTGCTGCCGTGGGTGGCGTTGGGCCTGGCCGGGCTGGTGGCGGTGCTGATGCCGCGCCTTCAGGCCCGTCCTCGCTGGGCGCAGGCCGCGCTGGCCGTAGCGACCTTAGCCGCGGTGGTCTACGCTGCGGCCGCCTCGGTGCGCGAACTGGCGGCCAACGATTACCGGGCCGAGCCAGCCTATTGGCAAGAGGTGGTGGCGCACCTGCCGCCCGGCAAGGGCATTGGCCTGATTCAAGACTTTGGCTTGCGGCTGAACTATTTCGGCGGCCGGGCTATGGACATCTGGCCCACGGCCGCCACCCTGGAACTGCAGAAGGTGTGGCAGGGCCGCGCGCGCGACCCCTGGGACCTGTTCCGCGACAAAACCGAGGGCTACGACTATTTCCTGGTCACGGCCATGGGGCAGTGGGAGCGGCAGCCCGCGCTGCGGGCCATCCTGACCGAGTACTACCCCGTGCTGGCCCAGGGCGAGGGATACATCATCTTCGACCTGCGCCACCCCCTCAAGCCGCTGCCTCAGGAATGAGGCCGCGCGGCCGCGGTCATTCGTGACGGCAGCCTTGCACCTGACGCAGCACGGCCACCACGCGGCCCTGAATCTCCACATCCTGCGCAGGCACCCGAATGGGCCGATACGCCGCGTTGGCCGGTTGCAGCCGCACGGTATCCCCTTCGCGATAGAAGCACTTGAGGGTGGTCTCGCCTTCGGCCTTGAGCCACGCGGCCACCATGTCGCCGTCGCGCACATCCTCGGGCGTCACGGGCTCCAGGATGACGATATCGCCGTGGTGGATGGACGCGTCCACCATCGAATCGCCGCGCACTTCCAGCGCGAAGACCCGCCGTTTGGGGTGCGGCAGCCACGAGAGCGGTACCGTGACCCAGTCTTCGGCCTGCTCTTCGGTCACGCCTTCGGTGGTGATGGGCTGACCGGCGACGATGTAGCCCATCTTGGGCACGGCCCGCATGCGGGGCAGGTCGTGGATTTCGATGCCGCGGGCGATGCCCTGGGGGTAGTCAATGCGTCCGGCGTCCTTCAGATGGCGCAAATGGTAGGTCACCACCGAAGTGGACGACAGACCGGGCACCTGGGCCATGATTTCGCGCACCGTGGGCGCGCGCCCGTGCTCGTTGTAGTAGGCGATGAGAAAGCGCAAAATGCGACGGTCCATCTCGTCCAGGCTGCCGGGTTCACGAGCACGAGGCATGGGGGAACTCCTTCGTCAGGCCGGGGCATACTCCAAACATCCGTTCTAATTTGTAACACACCCGTCCGTCCCTGTCAAGGCTCGGGCGCCTGAGGTTTGGACAAAAGTTTGGACAGGGGGAAAAACGAGCCTCCTGGTTACACTAAGGGCGTCATCCAAACCCCACAAACCCAGGAGGCTCGCTATGGTCAATCTTATCCCATGGAAGCGCATCCTGGCAAGTTGGGTTGAACCGCTGCGGCTCGCGGAGGTGTTGGCCGAGGTACTGGCAGCCATTGTCCAGGCGGGCTCAGCCCGGTGGAGCGAAATCGCCCGCCACATGGCGGGGAGCGAGGCCGCCGCCTACAAGCGGCTTCAGCGACTGGTGGCTCGTTTTGACCCCCGAGCCGTGCTCCGCCGATGGTGCTTGCAAGAGGCGCCCATCGTCATTGTGGACATCACCGAAGTGGAGCGGCCCCATGCCCGGCGTACCGAATATGTGGGCGTGTTGCCGCCCAAAGACGGCAGGAGGAAGCGGCACAGGAAAAGGGTCCCAAACGCCCAAGCGGGCCAAGAGGCCTCGGCCCAAAGGCCGTCCTCTCGCCGGCGGGGCTTCTGGCTGGTGCTGTTGGGCCTGCCGTTCCGAGGCCGGGTCTTGCCCTGTGGCTGGTGGACCTATTCGTCCAAAACCTTGGAGGAGGAAGCCTCCAGCCAAAACCTGGAGGTTCAGCGGTTTTTGGAAGACCTGCGAGCCTTACTTCAAGGGCGTCCCCTGGTGGCCGACCGGGGCTTCCATAACCGCAGGTTTTTCGCCTGGCTGCAGGCCCACGGGATTCCCTTTATTGTCCGGGTCCGTATGAAGCCGCCGTTGACCCTGGCGGACGCCCAAGGCGAGCCACTGCGTCCGGTTCTGCTTCCCGGGCAGACCCAAATTTGGCCCTCCGTGCGTCATCACGAACTGGAGGGCCTGACCTTGATAGGTCATTGGGAAGAAGGGCGGTCGGAACCTTTGTGGCTGCTGACCACCTGGCCGGACCCGCAAGAAGCCCTGCGTTGGTATCGCTGGCGCATGCGCATCGAAGCCGGGTTCCGAGACCTCAAAAGCCACCTGGGCATTGAGGCCAATATGAATCAACGCCGCGACTGGATGGACCGCACCATGGGGCTGGTGTTGCTCGCTTACGGTATTGCCTTGTTGGCGGGCGAATTGCTC
>WGAK01000029.1 GCA_015494815.1 Anaerolineales bacterium
CGTGGGTGACCACATACAGGCTGCCGCGGCTGGTGACCTCTTCGGCGAAGATGGCCATGTAGCGCAAACCACCCAGCCGCGGGTGGCGCAGGTCGTAAAAACGGGTGGTGTTGCCGTCCCGCCCGCGGTCCACCTCGGCCAGGGCCCAAAAGTGATTGAACAGACGGCGCATCTCTGCGTTGTCCGCGCCCTCCAGGAAGGAGTACATCAGATATTGCCAGTAGGTCGCGCTGCGATATTGCAGCGTGGCCCGGCGGAAGAATTGAATGTCCGCAACCAGCAAGTTGCGCCAGTCTTCTTCCCGGCGAAACATCTCGCGAAACCGAAAGCGCGGGTGAAACAGGAAGTACAGCACATTGGGCAGCAAGCCCTGCTCTTCCAGGCTGGCGCGCACCTCATCGTCCAGCCCGTAGAGATAGAGCAGCATGCGGTTGGCTGCGACGACATCCGCGAAGGGGTCGGTAATCATCATGGGCAGGGGGATGCGGCGTACATTGCGCAAGATGGCCTCGAGTTCCTGGTCGGCCGAAGGGGCGCCCGGATAGCGATAGATTTTGGCCGTGGTCACACCGTTGGCCGCCAGAAAGAACTCGCGGCGTTCCAGGCGGGTGAGCCGAAAGACATCGGCCAGCGTCACCAAAATTTCCTCGTCCATACAGTGCAATTCGCCGCGTTCCAACCGGCCAATCAGCCCTCGGCGTCCCTGGCCGGTAAAGCCACACATTTGCTCCAGGTTCGCCTGCGTGACGGGACGGCCCAGGCGGGTACGCAACGCGCGCCGCAGTTCCCGCACGAGCACGCCGAATTCACGCCAATTCATGCTTCACCTCCCCAGTCCAAAGCCCAAGGTCTCCTGTCCTGGGCATGGATATCTGGCTGTCCGACGCGGACGAGCCTTTGGTCAAATGAACAAGCAGAAGGATGAGTTCGGATTTATTGTACCCGAAGTTTACACTTTTGTCTTCCCGGCGCCTCCGGAATACGCGCACTTTTCAGGCTACAGGCGGCCTTATGAGGTAGTCTTTGCAGCGCAAGACACTGGTTTGCGTAGATAAGCGCATCTCTATATCGAAAAACCAGCAGCGGCACCTCATACGTAGCGCCGCTGCTGGTCGTTGGAGGCATACAAGCAGGGATGATGAATGACGGGCCGGTGCTCACATGCGCCGCCGGCGGGGGCGTTCGAAGTCGGGCGGGATGAAACGCTCTTTTTCCGATTCGGGCCATGGCGCCCCACGCGTCCACGGGTTGCCTTCCTGCGGTGCGGCCCGCAACTGGTCGAAGGCCTGCCGTGTGGCCTCGTCCAAGGGCAAATAGGTGACGATATACAGCGGTCCATACGCGGTGCTTTCCTCGGCCACCACAGCCAGGTAGTGCAAGGTGCCCAAACGGGGGTGCTGAATGTGATAACGGCGGTGCGTATCGCCATCCCACTCCTGGCGCATCTCGGCCTGAATCCAAAACAGCCGAAAGTTGGCCCACAACCGCGGGTCGTCGTTCTGAAAGCGCCACATCAAAAAATCCCAATAGCGATGGGTGCGATAGTTCAAAGTGCTGCGGCGGAAGAACTGCACCAGCCCCACGGCCGCGTGGAACCATTCACTGGGCTGCACGAAGACCGACTCGAAGCGAAAGGCCGGGTGGAAGACAAAATACACCAGGTTGGGAACAATGCGGTAGTGGCAAAAGTCGTCCAAACGTTCCTGGTCGAAGGGCCCCACCAGTTGCAAGGCCATGTGATTGATGTAGATGATGTCCGCGTACACATCGGTAATCACGGTCGGATATGGCACATCAAGAAGCCCTTGCACCAGGCGTTCCAGTTCGTCCTCAGGGCTGGGGGCGTTGGGGTAGCGGTAGATTTCTTCGGTGGGCACCCCGTTGGCCGCCAGGAAGAACTCCCGGCGTTCGAGTTGGGTCAGACGAAACGCGTTGGCCAGGGCCACCAGATGCTCGTGTTCCAGGCGACGCATGTCCCCCCGCTCGATGCGGCCGACCGTGCCACTGGGGAAGCCACAGCGCCGGTCTAAATCTTCTTGCGTAATCTTGCGCATCTCGATTTCGGATAATTCAAACCGCAAATGGCGTATGAGTTGACCAAATTCGCGCCAGTCCATTGCCCATTGCTCCCTGAGGACGAATCATGCGCGGGAAACGATTACCCAAGCGCCGCTGGCCGCGGCCGATTCTTAAGGGGGAAGTAGATTATAATCGAAATGCGGGGCCGCGGACACGCCTTTTAAGGGTTTTTAAGGAAATCTTTTCCGGCGCGTCACGCGCGCCCGGCCCGGAGCGAATCATGACCACGACCTCTCCCTCGCGCGGGCTACGCGCGGCCATCCAGGTGCTCTTCGCCTTGCTGGTGCCTCTGGTCGCCGGTGGGGTGCTGGACCTGGGCTGGTCGCTGGCCTACTGGAACCGCATCTACCCCGGCGTGCGGGTGGCAGCCGTAGCCGTGGGGGGCTTGCCGCCGGACGAGGCGGCCCAACGGTTGCGCACGGCCTTCCCCTACCCCACCGCGGCCACACTCACCCTGGTCTACGAAGACCATACCTGGACCGTGCGTCCGGCCGAGTTGGGCTTTGTGGTGGATGCGTTGGGCACGGCCCAAGACGCGTGGGCTGTGGGCCGCACGGGCCCGTGGTGGAAGCGCCGCGCGGCCCGCTGGCAGGCCTGGTGGCAGGGCGCGGAGGTGCCGCTGCGCACGGTCTTCAGCGAGCCGTGGGCGCTGGCCTATTTGCAGACCCAGGTCGCGCCCCTGGTAGAGCGCCCCATGCACGAGGCCACGGTATGGCTGGAGGGCACGCAGGTGCGCACTCGGCGCGGCCAGCCCGGCCTGCGGCTGGACGCGGACACCACCCTGGCCCGGCTGCGCGCCCATCTGCAGGCTTTTTCGTCCGGCCCGGTGGAGGTGGCCGTGCAGACCGTGCCGCCCACCATCGCCGACCCCGAACCCGTGGCCCGCCGCGTCCGCGCCGCGCTGGCCGGTCCCCTGACCCTGAGCCTGCCCGCGGACGACCCGCAACCCGCGGGGCCGTGGGTCTTTCCCCCCGAGCAGGTGGCGCCGACGCTGCGCGTGGTGCGCGCCACCGACGCCCAGGGCCGCCCGACCCTGGACCTGACCGTGGATCGGGACGCGTGGCGACCGACGCTGGAGCGCATCGCCGCCGACCTGGCGCAGACGCCGGTCAACGCGCGCTTCACCTTCGACGACGCCACCGGGCAACTGGTGCTGCTGGAACCCGCGGTGTGGGGCCGGCGCGTGGATGTCGAGGCCAGCCTGGATGCGCTGGCCCAGGCCCTGGCCCAAGGCCAGCGGCAAGTCCCCCTGCAAGTGCACTACACGCCCCCGCCCGTGACCGACGACGCCACCGCGGCCGACCTGGGCATCACCCAGTTGGTGGCCGAGCACACCACCTACTTCTACGGCTCCAGCCCCGAACGCATTCACAACATCCAGGTCGCCGCGGCCCGTTTCCACGGCTATCTGGTGGCGCCCGGCCAGGTCTTTTCGATGGGCGAAGTGCTGGGCGATGTCAGCCTCGACAACGGCTACGCCGAAAGCCTCATCATCTACGGCGACCGCACCATTCGCGGGGTGGGCGGCGGCGTATGCCAGGTGAGCACCACCTTGTTCCGCACGGTGTTCTTCGCCGGCTACCCCATCGTGGAACGGCACCCCCACGCGTATCGGGTGCTCTATTACGAACAAACGGCCAACGGCAGCCTGAACGCACGCTGGGCCGGGCTGGATGCTACCGTCTATGTGCCGCTGGTGGATTTCAAGTTTCGCAACGACACGCCCTATTGGATTTTGATGGAAGTGGAAGTCAACGCGGCCGCGCGGTCCATCACCTGGCGCCTCTACTCCACCCCCGACGGCCGGGAGGTGGTCTGGGACACCAGCGGCTTGCAGGACCGGGAAGACCCGCCCGACCCGCTGTATGTCGAAAACCCGGCCCTGGCCAAGGGCGAGGTCAAACAGGTGGATTGGGCCGTGGAAGGCGCGCGGGTGGTGGTGCTGCGGGAGGTCTACCGCGACGGCACGCTGCTCTATCGGGACGAATTCGTGACCCACTACCGCCCCTGGCGCGCGGTGTGCGAATATGGGCCGGGCACCCCCGGCATGCCGCCCGAGGAACCCGACCCGCGGCACCCGTGCCGCCCCGACGACTGACCGGCTTACGCGGACGCGTCGAGCAGTTCTTGCAGCAAGCGCCGCACCTCTTGCGGGTTGGCCTTGCCGCGCGTCTTGCGCATCACCTGGCCCACGAACCAGCCGATGAGGCCGGTCTTGCCGCTGCGATATTTGGCCACCTCGGCGGGGTTTTCGGCCACCACCTCTTCGCACACCCGGCGCAAGGCGTCGGTATCGCTCACCTGGGCCAGGCCCTCGGCCTCGACGATGGCCGCGGGGTCCCGGTCTTCGGCGTGGGCCCGGCGCAGCAATTGCTTGGCCGTGGGGCGGTTGATGGTGCCCGCGTCCAGCAGGCGCAAAATCGCGGCCAGCCGCGCGGGGGTCAGGCGCAAGCCGTCGGCCGTGAGCCCTTCCTCGTTGAGCAGCCGCAAGACCTCGTTGAGCATCCAGTTGACCACGGCCTTGACCGGGCCCGCGTAGGCCGCGACCGCGGCCTCGAAGTAATCGGCCAGGGCCCGGTCGCCCGTGAGGATGTCGGCCTCGTAAGGCGACAGGCCATATTGGGTCTGAAAGCGGGCCCGCCGGGCCAGGGGAAGTTCGGGCAGCGCGGCCCGCACCCGCTCCAGCCAGGCCGCGTCCACTTCCAGGGGCAGCAGGTCGGGCTCGCGGAAGTAGCGGTAGTCGGCCTCGGTTTCCTTGGAGCGCATCTTGCGCAGCACCCCCGCGTGCTCGTCCCACTCCAGGGTCCAGGGCTCGATGGTGCGCCCGGCCTCGACCTCCCGAATCTGACGCTCGACCTCTTTGGCGATGGCCTCGCGCACGGCCTCGATGGAGTTCACATTCTTGATTTCGGTCTTGGGGTTGAAGTAGTCGGCCCCTTTGGGGCGAATGGACACATTGGCATCGCAACGCAGGTGGCCCTTCTCCATGTCCCCTTCCGAGATGCCCAGCCAGCGGATGAGTTGGCGCAGGCGGATGAGGTATTGCGCGGCCTCGTCGGGGGAGCGCAGGTCGGGCTCGGTGACCATCTCGATGAGGGGCACACCGCAGCGGTTGAAGTCAATGAGCCGCACACCGCCCTCACGCTTGGTCTTGCCCGCGTCCTCTTCGATGTGCAGTTTGGTGATGCGCACGGTGCGGGTGGCGCCATCCCCCAGGGGGATGGTCAACGCGCCGCCCAAGGCCAGGGGCTGGTCGTATTGGGAAATCTGATACCCTTTGGGCAAGTCGGGGTAGAAGTAATTTTTGCGCGCGAAGTACGATACCGGCTGCACCTCGGCGCCCACGGCCAGGGCCAGTTGCAGGGCCTTTTCTACGGCCTGCTGGTTGAGCACGGGCAACACCCCCGGCAATCCCATGCACACAGGGCACACGTTGGTGTTGGGCGGGTCGTTCCACGAATCGGCCTTGCAGGCGCAGAAAATCTTGGTGGTGGTGTTGAGTTGGATGTGCGTCTCCAGGCCAATGATGATCTCGTATTCCATGAGGCCTCCACGATGGGAATTCCAATGTTCGGCAATGGCGCCATTGTAACATCGAGCGCAGTTCAAACGGCCAGGTCAAAAGGCAAGTCGCTGATGTCGCGCAGCCGTTGCCCCTCTACCATGGTCGTCAGCAATTCCTGGGCTGTTTCGTCACCCAACCGTTGCGCCGCGGCGCGCAGTTCAGGCAAGGCGATGTGGTAGACCGCGTCCAGGTCGCCCGTGCCCATGGCCAGAGAAGCCAGACGACTGGGTGCTGGCTCTGCCGTAATGACCACGATGTGGGGTGTATGCCCCTTGCGGTTGCGAATCAGATTAAGCCCCTCGGTGCGCACATTCTGGGAGCGGTCACTGCGAATCGTCCACTTGCACGAAATGCTGGCGTGCAAAATAGGCGTCGTATTGTTGACGCGACGCAACGGCGTCAAGCCGGCGATTTCTCGCCCTGCCACCAGCGGCGGGCGCGCCTGACGATTGATGGCCGCGTCAGGCCACGGCTCCCGTGCGACCAGAATATCGGGTGCGATGATGTAATCGCCCAGGGCGGCGCGCAACGCCGGATGTGTCTTCAGTGCTCGGGTCAAATCGGCCAGGTGCCGATATTGGACAAATTCCTCGATGCGGTGATTGAGGTAGAAACGCCACGGGCCAGGCCGCAAATGTTCCAGGGCGTCAAAAGCACGGCTCAAGTAGTCGTGCACGACCTGTTCGAAATACTTGCCCACACGCTGAGGGGGCAAAGCCTCAGTGCGAAACGGACAAGCGACTCGTTGCTGCACCGCCTGCCACAAGCCACGCGCCAGGGCTCTGCTGAGGCGATTACTTTTGTCCGCGTTATTCGGGCTGCCATCCGCGTGCCACCGGAGCACATCACGGCAAAGCGCCCGATGGAAATCATCCCGTAGAGTCCGCCACAGCATGCTCAAACCTCCGGGCGTGCGAAACCCACCAAATACTCGCGGTGCATGCGTTGTTCAATGGCCGACATTGCCCCGCCTCGTCGAGCGGGCATCATGCGTCGGTCCCGGTCCAAGGCTCGCGTGCCGGTCGCCAGATGGCGCAGGCCGACCTGTTCGCCCAAAGCAGCCAAGGCTTCGGGAGTACGGGTGCTCAAGCCGCGCATTGTACTATCGCCCACAACCAGAACCGCCAAGCCGCCCGGGCGCAACACACGCGCAATCTGGGCTAAGGTACGGCGCATTTCCGAAAAATACCGATGCAACACCTGGGCCTTCTTCGGGTCCACCGCGGCGATGCGAGCCACTGGCTGGAAAGCCGCGGGTGGCAAGGGCTCCAACACACGACCTCGCACAGACTCCCCGCCGATGTATTCGCCTCGCAGCGAGCCCAAGTCACGAATGGAGAAACCCCACCAAACCAAGGTGAATTTATGGGCGCGCATATAATCAATGGCATTGGCGGCATAAGGCGGAGACGTCACAACCAGGGCTACACGGGCCGCCGGCCACGGCAAACGCTGTGCATCGGCCGCGGCCAACAGCCACGGGGTGTTCGGAAACGGCGCGACCTGTTGTAGCAACCGCTCGACGCGGCGCGCTTTCTGCCGAAAAACCTCCAACGCGGATTTGTAGGGCTTGTCCACTTTGTGTGGACGCGTATGCGACAGGTCCCGTGCTTGGGCTACACTGCCCGATTTGGCGATAATCAGGCTGGAAAACACGATACGCGCCAGTCGGCGCAATGCCAGGTCCGCTTCAGCCTCAATCGCTTGTACCAGAGCCTGCAATTCGAGTTGGGTCTGAGGAAGAAACCAGTATGCCAAAAAGGCCCGTGTGGGCTCGTCTCGCCGAGCCAAAGCCGCCCGAAGCCGGTCACTGTGGTGCTGCAGCCCCTCTTTCGCGCGCGCCAATATACGCGGCCAAGCACGACGCCAGCCCGCCACATCCGGGGGCTGCATTTTCGCCGCCACCAAAGTCAGGGCCAGGGGGTCAATGTCGCTCCCCAAGGCCACACGTCCCAGGCGTCGGGCCTCCAGCAGGGTGGTTCCCGAACCCATCATAGGGTCCAATACCCACTCGCCCGGCCGGGTGAGGTAGCGAATGAGCGTACGTGGCAATTGTGGGGGATATTTGGCCGGGAAAGGGTGCAAAGTGTGCAGTGCAGAGCCATCTTTCTGGCCGTGAAAATTCCAGTCCTCCACCAACAACAAACGCCGCAAGCGTTCGGCGCGGTCAGAGAGCGCCAAAATATCCTCGCGCAAAGGCTGTTCCCAGGGAGCGGTGAGCGGCAGGTGGGGCTGCATGGTGAAGATTATACCATTGGCCACGGCGCTTCGTTTACTTGGTACAATACCCCCATCCCTTTTTGAGGCATGACCGGCGTGCGTTATCTCATCCATTACAGCAGCGACATCGGGCTCAAGGGCAAGAACCGGCCCGACTTTGTGAAGCAACTCAAGCGCAATCTGCGCCGCCAGTTACCCTTCGAGCGGGTATGGGAGGTGCGCGGCCGCCTGTTGGCCGAGGCCGCACAGCCCGACCTGCCCGTGCATCGGGTGTTCGGCGTGGCCTGGTGGGCCGTGCCCCGCTTCGTGCCGCCCACCTGGGAGGCCATCGTGCAGGCCGGCCGCGCCCTGGCCCAGGAGGCCGTCGCGCAGGGCCGGGTGCGCACCTTCGCGGTGCGAGCCCGCCGGGCCGACAAAGCCTTCCCCAAACGCTCGCTGGACATCGAGCGGGAACTGGGCGCGGTCATCGTGCAGGCCACGGGCCTCAAGGTCAATCTCTCGCAACCCGATTTGACCGTGCATGTGGAAATCATCCCCGGCCAGGCTTTCGTGTTCGGCCCCCGGCATCTCGGCTACCAGGGCCTGCCCGTGGGTACCGCGGGCAAGGTCATGGGCCTGTTCTCGGGCGGGGTGGATTCGCTCATCGCGGCCTGGCTCATGGCCCGCCGGGGCGCGGCCGTGGAACTGGTGCACTTCCACGCCTTCACCGAGGCCCGCTACGCGCACCACGACAAAGCCGGGCACCTGGCCCAGGCCCTGGCCGCGTACATCCCCGGCCTGCGGGTGCACTATGTGCCCTATCATCTTTTCCAGGCGGCCACGCTGGACCTGCCCCCCCGCCAGGCGCGCTACGAACTGGTGGTCTTTCGGCGCTTCATGGCCCGGCTGGCCGCGCGGCTGGCCCGGCAGCGGGGCGCAGCCGCGGTGTTCACGGGCGACAGCCTGGCCCAGGTGGCTTCGCAGACCATGGAAAATTTGACCGCGGTGGACGCGGCGCTGGACTTCCCGCTGTTTCGCCCGCTGCTGGCCTTCAACAAGCAGGAAATCATCGCCTGGGCCGAGCGCCTGCAGTTCTATGACCTCGCCAAGCGGCCGTACAAAGACTGCTGCTCCATCATCTCCCGCAATCCGGCCACGCGCGCCAATCGCGCGGTCGTGGAAGCCATCGAGGCCCGCATCGGGGTCGAGGCGCTGCTGGAAGCCTCGCTGGCCGCCACCGAGACCATCGCCTACCCGGCCGAGGATTTGCCCGCCTGGGAGGCGTGAGCGCGAGGGAACCATGCGCGCGTGGGCCGTGTATCGCTGCCAGGCACCGGGTTGTGGGCTGCGCTTTCCGGCCCGGGTGGACGAAGCGCCGCGGGCCTGCCCCCGTTGCGGCGGGCCGTTGCAGGCCGTATGGACCGGCGCGCTGCCCCCGCCCGAGGAGCCGCCCGCGTCGCGGCCGTCGGCCCGCCGCGGGCTGGTGCTGGACAATCTGCGCAGCGCGTGGAATGTGGGCGCGGCCCTGCGCATTGCCGATGCGGGCGGCTATGGCCGGGTCTTCCTGGTGGGCATCACGCCCACGCCCGAACACCCCCAGGTGGCCCGCACCGCGCTGGGCGCGCAGTACACGGTGCGCTGGTCATGGCATCCCAATGGGGTGGCGTTGCTGCGCACCCTACGCGCGCTGGGCTGGACGCTGTGGGCGCTGGAGACGGCCCCGCAGGCGACCCCGCTGCCCGTGGGCGCCGCGCCGCCGCCCGAGCCCTGGGCCTGGGTGGTGGGCCACGAAGTCACGGGGCTGGACCCCGCGCTGCTGGCTTTGTGCCAACGGGTCTGGCGCCTGCCCATGCACGGTTACAAGCGCTCGCTGAATGTCGCCACCGCGCTGGCCGCGGCCGTGTATCGGGTGCGCGCGGCCGGGTAAGCCGGCGGCCACGCGGCGCGCGCCGGCCGGTGCGGAGCCGTTCCCCTCGCCAAGGAGGTGCTGCCATGCGACGCCTGGATTTGCCCCGCGGCCCGGTGGAGATTCGCCACCTGACGCGCATCGAAGAGATGGAGCAGGCCGTGGAGGTCCAGCGCCGGGCGTGGGAGGGCCGCGTCCAGGTGGTGCCCGCGTCGCTGCTGCTCACCTTAGCCCACGAAGGGGGCGTGGTGTTGGGCGCCGCGGCCCTCGAAGAGCCCCAGCAGCCGCTGGTGGGTTTCGTCTTCGGCTTTCTGGCCCGCCACCACCTGCCCGGACGCCCGCCTTTCGACAAGCATCATTCGCACATGCTGGGCGTGGTGCCCGAATGGCAGGGCCAGGGGCTGGGCTACTGGCTCAAGCGCGCCCAATGGCAGGCCGTTCGCCATCAGGCCCTGCCGCTCATCACCTGGACCTTCGACCCGCTGTGGGGCCGCAACGCCTACCTGAACATCACCAAACTGGGCGGCATCGCCCGCACTTACTACCGCAATCGCTACGGCCGCATGACCGACCCGCTCAACCGGGGCCTGCCTTCGGACCGGGTGCTGGTGGAGGTGTGGGTGCATTCCCGGCGGGTGCTGGAACGCATGCGCACGCAACCCCGCAAGCGCCTGGATTTGGCCCACTTCTTCGCGGCCGGCGCGCGCATTCTAAACCCCACCCGGCTGAACGACGCGGGCTGGCCGGAGCCGCCCACGACGGTGACCTACCCCGAGCCTGCGCACGAGCGCATCACGCTGGTGGAAATCCCCGGGGATTGGTTTGGGCTCAAAGCGGCAGACCTGGACCTGGCGTTGCGCTGGCGGCTGCACTTGCGCGCGGTGCTCGAGACGCTGTTCGACCGGGGCTACATCATCACCGAATTTCTGCATCTCAAAGGCCGGCCTGGGCGCAGTTTCTACGCGTTGAGCCACGGCGAAAGCACCCTGGGCTAAGCGAGCGCGGCCGCACGGTTGGGGTACAATGGAACGCGCGGCTTTGGCCGTCATCTTAGCCAGGAGGTTGACCCCATGAGCGTGCTACGCATCGCCATCCCCACCGAAGATGGGGAACGCATCAGCGCCCACTTTGGGCAGGCGCCGCGCTATGTGGTGTTCACCGTGCAAGAGGGGCGCGTCGTCGGCCGAGAGGAACGCCCCAAGGCCCATCATCACCACCACGGCGAGCACGAGCACGAGCACCATCACCACGACCACGACAACGGCCACGGCCACCGCCCCGGCCAGCACTTTCAGGCCATGATTGCCAACATTCGCGATTGCCAGGTGGTCATCCTGGGCGGCATTGGGCAGCCGGGGTATCAGCGTCTGTTGGCCGCGGGCTATGAAGTCTACCTGACGGGGGGACGCATCGAGGACGCGGTGCACGCGTATCTGGAGGGGCGACTTTCGTCGGACCCGCGGCGGGTGCATCGGCACCACTAAACGCAACGCGCGGGCGAAGGCAGGGTCTTCATCCTGCGCCATCGCCTTCGCCCGCGCCAGGTGGCCGGCCCCGCCCGCGGACGCCGCGGGGCTCAGTACTGCCGCAGCGCGGGGTCCACTTCTCGAGCCCAGGCGTTGATGCCCCCCTGCAGGTTCCAGGCCCGAAAACCTTCCTCACGAAAGACCTCCGCGGCCAGGCGGGAACGTTCGCCGCTGCGGCACACGAACACCAAGGGCGTGTCTTTGTCAAAGGCGTCCATGCGGCTCCACAACTGCTCCAGGGGGATGTTTTCCGCGAAGGGCAAACGCGCGATGGTCAACTCGTGGGGCTCGCGCACATCAATGACCCGCAAGGGTTCGCCCGCGGCCAGCCGCCGGGCCAGGTCGTGGGGTGTGATTTCCAAATCCGAGGCCGCGGGCGTGGGGCTCACGCCGCAGAAGGCTTCATAATCTATCAGTTCGGTGATGGTGGGATGCTCGCCGCACACCGGGCACTTGGGGTTTTTGGGCACCTGCACGGTGTCGAAGGTCATGTCCAGCGCGTCGTAGAGCAGCAAGCGGCCGATGAGGGGCTTGCCGATGCCCAGGATGAGTTTCAGCACCTCGGTGGCCTGGATGGTGCCCACCACGCCGGGCAGCACGCCGAACACCCCGCCCATGCCGCAGGTGGGCACCAGATGCGGCGGCGGTGGCTGCGGGAACAGGCACCGGTAGCACGGCCCGTGGCGGGCGTCGAACACGCTCACCTGGCCGTCGAAACGATAGATGGAGCCGTAGACGAAAGGCTTGCCCAGAAAGACGCACGCGTCGTTGAGCAAATAACGGGTGGGGAAGTTGTCGGTGCCGTCCACGACGATGTCGTAGGGCCGCAAGATGTCCAGCGCGTTGTCGCGAGTCAGGCGCACAGGGTACACATCCACCCGGATGTGGGGGTTGAGGTCCAACAGCCGCTCGCGGGCCGACTCGACCTTGAGGCGGCCTACGGTGTGCTGGCCGTGGACGATTTGACGCTGCAGATTGCTCTCGTCCACTACATCCGCGTCCACCAGGCCTAAGCGCCCCACACCGGCCGCGGCCAGGTACATGGCGATGGGCGAGCCCAGGCCACCCACCCCCACGATGAGCACCGACGCGGCTTTGAGTTTGCGCTGCCCCTCCAGGCCGACCTGGGGCAACAGCAGATGCCGCGAGTAGCGGCGCAACTCGTCGGGCGTGAGGTCAGGCAAAGGCGTGCGGTCGGGCGCGGAGGACGCGGCGGTCATGCGCCTTCCTCCGAGGCCGCGGCCGCCTGGCGCTGCTGCCGGGCCGCGGTGCATTCGGGGCAAGGGCAAATCTCCCGCAGGTAGTCCCAGTTGTAGATGCCATGCGCGTGGCCGTCGCCCCAGATGAGGTTGAGGGCGTAATTGCCCACGGGGGCGATGCCGTCTAAGCGAAAGGCCACATCCAGCAGAATCTTGGGCGTGTTCTGGCTGCGGTCCTTGACGCAGGCCGCGCAGGGGCAATGCTCCCGCAGGTAGCGGAAGGGGTACTCGCTGTGATGGCCGTCGGTCCAGTCAATGACCAGCACCGCGCGCGGGTAGTCTACCTTGACGCCTTGGGGCGTGTAACGGTACATGGTGGGCCTCCGGGCGATGGAAAATGGCAAAGGCAGCCTTTATTGTACCATTCGCGCGGCCGGGCGCGGCGGTCGCCCGGCCGCAGGGCCGGGTTCCACCCGCTTTAGCAAATATAGATTTGCATAACGCGTGCGCTTAAGCAAATCCAATTTTACAAAAGCGGCCTGAAAAATGGGGTATAATGGGGCCCGGCCTGGGCACCCAGGCCCCTGGCCCGTTTGGTGCAGGTCATCCCAGGAGGAAACCACGATGAAGCGACCCAACGGCGACGAACTCCAGAAGCCGGGGTATGACATCCCCGACGAACTCAAAGGCAGCGTGGTAGTCACCACCCTGAACCGGCTGTACAACTGGGGGCGGCGCAACTCGGTGTGGCCGATGATGTTCGGGCTGGCGTGTTGCGCCATCGAGATGATTGCCACCGCAGCCAGCCGCTACGACCTGGCCCGCTTTGGCATGGAAGTCATGCGCCCCAGCCCGCGGCAGTCGGATGTGATGATTGTCTCGGGCACGGTGACCAAGCGCATGGCCCCCCTCATCGTGCGGCTGTACAACCAGATGCCCATGCCCAAGTATGTCATCGCCATGGGCGCGTGCGCGTCGGGCGGTGGGCCCTTCAAAGAAGGCTACAATGTGGTCTCGGGGGTGGACAAACTCATCCCCGTGGATGTGTACATCCCCGGCTGCCCGCCGACCCCCGAAGCCCTGCTGTTTGGCCTGATGAAACTGCAGCAGAAAATCGAGAAGCAGTCCTTCCGCGAGGTGTACACCAAGCCCGATTACATCCCCGAACCCGTGCTGGGGCCCGACCTGATGGACCCGCGCGATTACCCCAAGATTCGGGAGTACACCCAGAAGAAACTGGAAGCCCTGCAGCAGCAGGCCGCGCAGGCCGCCCAAGGGTAGTTCCCGCAGGCAAAGGAGGCAATCATGGCGCAACCGGCTGTCGCGGCATCCGACCTGGAAGCCCGCTTTTCCGACATCCTCACGCCCGACACCCGCAAAGGCTACGAGGGCTACATCGTCAAGCCCGAGGGCCTGCTGGCCTTTGCCAAGGCCCTGCGGGATGAGTACGGCTACGACTATCTTTCCTCGGTCACGGGCGTAGACTACCTGCCCAACGACATGATGGAGGTGGTCTACCATGCGTACAAGATTACCGGCGGCCCGCCCCTGGTCTTCAAGGTGCAGGTGCCGCGCGACAACCCCGTGGTGCCCTCGGTGACTTCCATCTGGCCCGGCGCGGACTTTCAAGAGCGCGAGGCCTGGGACTTGCTGGGCATTCGCTTCGAGGGACACCCCAATCTGCGGCGCATCTTGTTGTGGGAAGGCTTCTGGGGCCACCCCCTGCGCAAAGACTGGCGCGAACCCTACTACGAAGGCGAACACAAGCCCTTCAAGCAGCGCACCAGCGGCCCGCACTTCTGGCACGAAGACCACAGCCCCTTCGGCAAGAATGTGGACTATCCGCCCGGCTTCGACCCCTACACCTGGGAACCCGAGACCGCGGACCAGATTTTGTACGAATCGGTGGTGCAACGCACCCGCAAGCCGGAGCAGGAAGAACTGCACAGCGAGCAGGTGGTGGTCAACCTGGGCCCGCAGCATCCTTCCACCCACGGCGTGTTCCGCATGATTGCCACGCTGGACGGCGAGACCGTGGTCGCGCTGGAGCCCGTGATGGGCTACCTGCACCGCAACCACGAGAAGATCGGCGAGCGGAACACCTGGATCATGAACATCCCCTACACCGACCGGCTGGACTACATCACGGCCATGAGCAACAACTTCGGCTATGTGCTGGCCGTGGAAAAACTCATGGGCCTCGAGCCGCCCGAACGGGCCCAATACTTGCGGGTCATCATGGCCGAACTGACCCGTATCGTGAACCACATGTGGGCCATCGGCTTCCTGCTCAACGACCTGGGCGCGTTCTTCACCCCCGCGCTGTACGCCATCGAAGAGCGGGAGTTGATTCTGGACATCTTCGAGGCGGCCAGCGGCTCGCGCATGATGAACAACTACATGCGCTTCGGCGGTGTGGTGCGCGACATCCCCGAAGACGCGTGGGACATGCTGGTCAAACTGGTAACCGACCGGCTGCCGCGCAAGATTGACGAACTGGACCGCTTCTTGACCCACAACGAAATCATCAAGAGCCGCTGCCTGGGCGTAGGCGTGCTCACCCCTGAGCAGGCCATTGCCCTGTCCACGGCCGGGCCCGTGCTGCGGGCTTCGGGCGTGCCCTATGATGTGCGGCGGGCCGAGCCCTACGGCATCTACGACCGCTTCGACTTCGAGGTCGCGGTGCGCTACCACGGCGATGTGTACGACCGCTACCTCATCCGCATTGACGAGATGCGCCAGAGCCTGCGCATCTTAGAGCAAGCCATCCGCGACATCCCCGAGCGGGGCGCGCCCATCCTGGCGGGCAAACCCCAATACCAGGTCCGGGTGCCCGCGGGCGAGGCCTACGGCCGCGTGGAGGGCCCCAAAGGCGAACTGGGCTTCTATGTGGTCTCCACGGGCAAGGCCAACCCCTGGCGCTATCATGTGCGGGCCCCCTCTTTCATCAACCTGACCGCGTTGGAGGCCATGTCCATCGGCAACAAGGTCGCCGACCTGGTGGTCATTTTGGGCTCCATTGACATCGTGCTGGGCGAGGTGGATCGCTAAAGGAGGCTCCCTGATGGACGGACGCGGCATCTTGCAAGGCCTGGCCGTTACCCTCAAGCACTTCATCGCCAGTTATGTGGACGACTTCAAGCGCAAGAACCGGTACTTCAGCGAAGAAGGCGTGAAGTACCGCTCCAGCCCTGAAGTCGAGGGCATCTTCACCATCCAGTACCCCGAAGAGCGGCGCATCCTGCACGAGAACTTCCGCTACATCCCCTTCCTGGTCTACGACGAAGGGGAAGAAGGCCAGCGGGACATCCGCTGCACCGCGTGCGGCATCTGTGCCAAGGTGTGCCCCGCGCAGACCATCTGGATTGTACGGGCCAAGGACCCCAACACCGGCCGGCCCGTCTCCAAACCCGCCGAGTTCTACATTGACACCACCCTGTGCATGAACTGCGGCCTGTGCGCGGAATTCTGCCCCTTCGACGCCATCATCATGGACCACGACTTCGAAATCGCGGTGTACGACAAGCCCGACATGGTGTTTGACATCGAACGCCTGTTGCGGCCCGCGTCGTACTATCAGCAAATCCGCCCCACCCAATACGCGCAGAAAGCCGCGGAGCGCGAGGCCAAGGCCAAAGCCAAAGCCGCGCGCCGCGGGGCGGCCCGCACGAAATAATCCCATCCATCCCCCGTGTCCACCACCACCCCACCGGGAGGGGCGACCCCAAAGTCGCCCTTCCCGGCTTGCCTTGGGCGCACACCGCCCGCTCACCGGTGGACAACGCCGTTTCGGTAGGAGGCAAACCTCATGGCTGTGACCCGTGAACAAGTCTTGGACGCGCTGCGCCAGGTCATGGACCCCGAACTGGGGCAAGACCTGGTGACCCTCAACATGGTGCACGATATCGTCATCGAAGGCGGCAAGGTGCTGGTCACCATCATGCTGACCACCCCCGCCTGCCCGCTAAAAGGCAAAATCAGCGACGATGTGCGCGCCGCGGTGGCCGCGCTGCCCGGCGTCGAGCAGGTGGAAGTCAAACTGGACGCCACCGTACCCCAGGGCATCCGCGGGGTGGTGCCCGTCAAAGCCAAGAACGCCATCGCGGTGGGTTCGGGCAAAGGCGGCGTGGGCAAGACCACCGTGGCCGTCAACCTGGCCGTGGCCCTGGCCGCCAAAGGCGCCAAAGTGGGCCTCATCGACGCGGACATCTACGGCCCCAATGTGCCCACCATGATGGGCGTCTTCCGGCTGCCGCCCCTCACGCCCGAGGGCAAGATTCGCCCGGCCGAGGCCTATGGCGTCAAAATCATCTCCATCGGCTTCATGGTGCCGCCCGACCAGCCCCTCATCTGGCGCGGCCCCATGCTGCACTCGGCCATCCGCCAGTTCCTCACCGATGTGGACTGGGGCGAGTTGGACTACCTCATCGTAGACCTGCCCCCCGGCACAGGTGACGCGCCCCTCAGCCTGGCCCAGGTGCTGCCCCTGAGCGGCGGCATCGTGGTCACCCTGCCCCAGCAAGTCTCGCTGGACGACGCGCGGCGGGCCCTGGAGATGTACCGCAAACTCAACGTGCCCGTGCTGGGCGTGGTCGAGAACATGAGTTACCTGGAACTGCCCGACGGCAGCCGCATGGACATCTTCGGCCACGGCGGCGGCGAAGCCCTGGCCCGCGAGACCGGCGTGCCCTTCCTGGGCGCCATCCCTATGGACCCCGAAGTGCGCAAGGGCAGCGACGCGGGCAAGCCCGTAGTCATCACTCAGCCCGAGTCGCCTGTGGCCAAGGCCCTGGACGCCCTGGCCGAACAGGTGGCCGCGCAGGTGAGCATCCAGGCCCTCAAGGCCGGCGGCATGTCGGTGGTGCCCATCGAAATCGTCGAGCCCAAGAAATGAGCCCGGTCGGGGGAACGGCTCCGCCGCGGCCGCGGTCCGTTCCCCCGGCGACTGTGGTATCATGAAAGCGCCCATGACCGCTATCCCGCCTTCTCACCCCTTGCGCCAAGGCAAAGCCGCATGACCGTGGTGGTTCGGGTACGCTTTCGCCCACGCGGCAACCTCTACGACTACGACGCCGCCGCCTGGCCCACGCTGCAACGGGGCGACTTCGTGGTGGTGCAGACCCGCTTCGGCCCCCAGGTAGGCGAAGTCGTCCAGGTGCGCGAGCAGCCCCCCGCGGGCGAGCAAGACGCCCCCGCGGACCTGGAGCCGGTCTTGCGGCGGGCCACGGCCCACGACCTGGCCCTGCGCCAGTTGCGCCAGAACAAAGAGGTGGAACTGCTGGTCAACCTGCGGGCCAAGGTGCGCGACCTGGGCCGTCAAGAGCGCCGCTACCAGCGCCTGCGCATCGTCGAGGTGGAACTGTCGCTGGACGACCGCCATATGCGGGTGCTCTATACCGACGAGGACGAAGACAGTCCCCTGGGCGGGGCGGTGCGCCGCCTGGGCCAGCGCCTGGCCGGCCCGCGGCAGGTGCACTGGGTGCGCCTGGGCCCGCGCGACGCGGCCAAACTCAGCGGCGGCGTGGGCGCGTGCGGCATGCCCGAACGCTGTTGCAGCCTGTTCATGCACACCTTCCAGAGCGTGTCGGTGCGCATGGCCAAGGTGCAAAATGTCTCGCTGGGGCCCCACGAAATCGCGGGCATGTGCGGTCGGCTGCGCTGCTGCCTGCGCTTTGAATTCGCGGCTTATCAGGAGGCCCGCGCCACCCTGCCCAAAGAGCGCAAGCGCGTGCGCACACCCGAGGGTGTCGGCCGGGTCGTCGCGGTCCATCCGCTGTCGCAGCAGGTCACCGTCGAGATTCCCGACAAAGGGCGCCTGCTTTTCGCGGGCGCGGAGGTGCAGCCCGTGCAGCCCCCCTGCGACGGGTGCCCGCACCAACAACCCGCGGGCTAAACCCGCCGCGCAAATGCGCGTCCGGACTTTGCCAAAAAGCCAACCTTATGTTAGGATATAGGAGACCCGCTTGCTCCCATTCTCGTGCCTTTTCGATGCGCTTGCTGCTTGAGGCGTCCCGCCCCGTGGGTCGTGGCCGGGGCCTCATCCCCAGGGCCGGGCGATACCCACGCCCACCCGCGCACCGTTGTCACACAGGAACCTTCGGACTGCGGTAAGAACCCCCACCCTGATTTGCCCGGCTGCACGCGACCGCCCTGCTCACCGGGCGCGCCGGTCCGCGTGGGGCGCCTTGCACACCACTTTCACATCCTATGAGGGAACGCCTATGCCTGTCAATCCCGTTGCCGAACTGGAAAAAGCCCCCCTGGCCGAACTGCGACGCAAAGCCCGCGAACTCAACATCCCCCGTTACAGCCGCCTGAAAAAAGAAGACCTCATCGTGGCCATTCGCCGCGCGCAGGCCGAACGCGAGGGCCTGCAACTGCGCGGGGGCGTGTTGGAGATTTTGAGCGACTCGGGGGTGGGCTTTTTGCGCGCCCGGGGATATCGCCCCGGCCCCGACGACATCTATGTGTCGTCCACGCAGATTCGCCGTCACGCGCTGCGACCGGGGGACTTTGTGTTGGGCTATGTGCGCCCTCCGCGCAACACCGAGCGGCACCACGCGCTGCTGCGGGTGGAAAGCATCAACGGCCTGCCCCCCCACGCGGTGCGCAACCGCCCGCGCTTCGAAGACCTGGTGCCCATCTTCCCCGACCGGCGCTTCGACCTGGAGACCGACCGCTACACCTTAGCGACCCGGCTCATCAACCTGGTGGCGCCCATCGGCCGCGGGCAACGGGGGCTCATCGTCTCGCCGCCCAAGGCCGGCAAGACCACCATCTTGAAGCAAATCGCCAACGCCATTTCACAAAAATACCCCGATGTGCATCTGATGATTGTGCTCATCGGCGAGCGCCCTGAAGAGGTCACCGACATGGATCGCTCGGTGGACGCGGAGGTCATTGCCTCGACCTTCGACGAGCCCGTGCAGTCGCATGTGCGGGTGGCCGAGATGGTGCTCGAGCGGGCCAAGCGTTTGGTCGAGGTGGGCCGGGATGTGGTCATCATGCTCGACTCCATCACCCGCCTGGCCCGGGCCTACAACCTGGTGGTCACCCCCTCGGGGCGCACCCTCACCGGCGGCCTGGACCCGTCGGCCCTGTACCCGCCCAAGCGGTTCTTCGGCGCAGCCCGCAACATCGAAGGCGGCGGCTCGCTGACCATCATCGCCACCGCGCTCATTGACACGGGCTCCCGCATGGACGATGTCATCTACGAAGAGTTCAAAGGCACGGGCAATATGGAATTGCACCTCTCGCGCAAACTGCAAGAGCGGCGCATCTTCCCGGCCATTGACATCACCCGCTCGGGCACTCGGCGCGAGGAACTCTTGCTGGGCCCCGACATCACCCAGCGCGTGTGGCTCATGCGCCGCATGTTCCAGCAGATGATTACCCCACCGCCGCAGGGTGCGGGCATGGATGTGGCCAGTGCCACCGAGGCCATTCTGGAGCGGTTGCGCAAGACCAAGGACAACATGGAGTTTCTGGAGACCCTCACCGAAGCGATTTGAGCCGCCGCGGCGCGCGCCGGCCCCGGCGGAGCCGGTTCCCCAAAAAAACAACGGCCCACCGTGGATGCGGTGGGCCGGGCTGTTTGGCAGGGCCGCTTTAGTGCTGCGCCTCGCGCGCCCGAAAACGGGCGATTTGGTCTTCTAA
>WGAK01000030.1 GCA_015494815.1 Anaerolineales bacterium
CAGCCCCTGCCCCGCGGTGATTTCCGCGTCTACCGCGGTGTGGCAGTCCAAGCAGAGCGTGCCCTGCACCTGCAACGGCGCATGGCAGGCGCGGCACTGCTTCTCCAGCGCCGCGTGAGAAGGCACGCCGCCCAAAGGCTCGCCGCGGGCCTGCTGCGCGCTCAAAGGGCCCGGGCTGAACAGGGCCGGCCCGCGCCACCACCACAACATCGCGAAGACGGCCAGGCCCAACAGCACCGATGCACAGCCCCACGGGCCCTGGCGCTTTCGTGTTCGCATGGCTCCCTCCCTGAGACATCGCTCGCGAGCGGCTTATATGCAAGACGCCTTCGGACGCGAAAAGATACGCGGCGGGGGGCGACAGGGGGCCAAAAAACCGCCGCCAGGGCCGCGATGTGCTATAATTCAAACCCCGCGTCACCCGCCGGTGGGCCCACCGCGCGGGTTTTTGGCGTGAGGCCCTTGCGAGGAGCAACCCCACCATGTACAAAAGCCACTTTTGCGGCACGCTGCGGCCCGAGCATGTCGGGCAGACCGTGACCCTGGCCGGTTGGGTCCACCGTCGCCGGGACCACGGCGGGGTGACCTTCATTGACCTGCGCGACTACACGGGCCTGGTGCAAATCGTGGCCAGCCCCGAAATTGACGCCCAGGCCCACGCGGCCTTAGAGCAGGTGCGCGGCGAGTGGGTCATCCAGGTGCAGGGCACGGTCCGCCGCCGCCCACCGGGCACCGAGAATCCCAAATTGCCCACCGGCGAGGTGGAAGTGGCGGTGCAGCAGGTGCAGGTGCTCAACCCGGCCAGGCCCCTGCCCTTCGTGGTGTCCAAAGACGAACCCGTGGACGAGCATGTGCGGCTGAAGTACCGCTACCTGGACCTGCGGCGGGCGCGCATGCAGCGCAACCTGCGCCTGCGCTATCGGGTCACCAAAATCATGCGCGACTTTTTGGACGCGCAGGGCTTCATCGAGGTGGAAACGCCCATTCTGTTCAAGAGCACGCCCGAAGGCGCGCGCGACTATCTGGTGCCTTCGCGGCTGCATCCGGGCCATTTCTACGCGCTGCCCCAATCGCCGCAGCAACTCAAGCAGTTGCTCATGGTCGCGGGGGTGGACAAGTACTTCCAGATTGCCCGCTGTTTTCGCGACGAAGACCAGCGGGGCGACCGGCAGCCCGAGTTCACGCAACTGGACTTAGAGATGGCCTTCGTGGACCGTCGCGAGGACATCATGGACCTGATTGAGGCCATGATGTTGACCATCGTGCGCCAGACCGTGCCCCACAAGCGGCTGCTGGCCGAGCCTTTCCCCCGGCTGACCTACGCGGAGGTCATGGCGCGCTTCGGCACCGACCGGCCCGACCTGCGCTTTGGCCTGGAGTTGCGCGACATCACGGACCTGGCCGCGGACACCGACTTTCGGGTCTTCAAGAGCGTGGCCCAAAAGGGCGGCCTGGTCAAGGGGCTGAACGCCCAGGGCCTGGCCGGCTACAGCCGCAAGCAACTTGACGAACTCACCCGCTTCGTGGGCCAGTTCGACGCCAAGGGCCTGGCGTACTTCATCCTGCCCCCCGAGGGCGGCGTCAAATCGCCCATCGCCAAGTTCTTCCCCGCGGGGGTGCTGGAGCGCATCGTCGAGCGCCTGGAAGGTCGGCCCGGTGACCTGCTGCTCTTCGTGGCCGACACCGACCCCGAGGTGGTCAACGAAAGCCTGGCCCGCCTGCGGCTGCTGCTGGGCGACCGCCTGGGCTTGCGGGACCCCGACACCCTGGCCTTCGCCTGGGTCGTTGACTTCCCCTTCGCCTATTGGGACGAAGAGGAGCAGCGTTGGGACCCCAGCCAGCATCCCTTCACCATGCCGTTGCCCGAAGATATTCCCTATCTGGAAAGCGACCCCGCGCGCGTGCGGGGCACGCAATACGACCTGGTGCTCAACGGCAACGAAGTCGCGGGCGGCAGCATCCGCATCCACCAGCGCGCGCTGCAAGAGCGGGTCTTTCGCCTCATCGGGCTGGACATGGACACCGCGCGGCAGCAGTTCGGGCACCTGCTGGAAGCCTTTGAGTACGGCGCACCGCCCCACGGCGGCATCGCGGTGGGGCTGGACCGGCTGGTCATGCTGCTGGCCGACGAGCCCAGCATCCGCGAGGTCATCGCCTTCCCCAAGAACCAGGCCGCGCGCGATGTCATGGCCGGCGCACCCGCACCCGTGACCGAGGAGCAATTGCGCGAACTGCACATTCGGGTGGTGCTGCCCGACGAGGACGACGCGGCGAAAGCCCGCGAGGCCGCCCCGGCCTGACGCCGGCCCCCCAGTCTTTTCCCCCAGGAGAACGACGGTATGGAACTCACCTGGCTCGGCCACCAAGCCTTCCGCCTGACCCAGCGCGGCAAAGCCACGGTCATCACCGACCCTTATGACCCCGACGCGGTGGGGCTCAAGCCCATCAAGGCCCGGGCCGATGTGGTCACCATCAGTCGCCACACGCCCCAGCAGGGCTTCGTCAAGGGCCTGCGCGGGGTCACCCATGTGCTGGACCGCCCCGGCGAGTACGAAATCGGCGGCGTGTTCATCATCGGCGTGCAGGTGCGCGGCCCCAAGGGCCACGACCCGCTGGAAGACATGCGGCTGGTGTTCACCTTGGACTACGAAGGGCTGACCGTGGCGCACCTGGGCGGGTTGCATCGCGTGCCGGCCCAGGCCGAAATCGAGGCCCTGGGCCCGGTGCAGGTGGCCCTGCTGCCCATCGGCGGCAACGGCAGCCTCAAGCCCGCCCAGGCCGCAGAGGTGGTCAGTTTGCTGGAACCTCACATCGTGGTGCCCATGGGCTATACGCACCGCCGCCCGCTGGAACGCTTTTTGAAGGAAATGGGAGTGACCGACCCGCAGCCGCGCGAAATGCTGCGCCTGCGGCCGTCGTCTTTGCCCTCCGAGACCCAGGTCGTGGTGCTGGAGCCCCGCCTGGGCGCGTGACCCGTGAGCAGGCCCATCTCTCGAGAGGAGTGCAGCCGTGACTGTCAAACTGCTCATGACCTGGAACATCAAACCGGGCCGCGAACAGGAATACTTCGAGTTCATCGTGCAGGAATTCATCCCCGTGCTGGAACGCCTGGGCCTGCGGGCCGAAGACGCCTGGTTCACCGTGTATGGCGACTATCCGCAAATCCTCACCAGCGTCTTGGCCGAATCGCTGGACGATGTGGAACGGGCGCTGGCCTCGCCCGAGTGGAAGCAAGTGGCCGACCGGCTGCAAGACTTCGTCTCCGACTTCGAGTACAAAGTCGTCGAAGCCCGGCCGGGCTTTCAGTTGTAGCCCTGTGAGTACCTCGATGGCCGCTCCCGCGGCATGGGTTCACGCACTGCTGGACTGGTACGCGCGGCAGGGCCGGGCTTTGCCGTGGCGGAGCGCGCACCCCGACCCCTACGCGGTGTGGGTGTCGGAGGTGATGCTGCAGCAAACGCGCGTCGAGACCGTGCTGCCCTACTTTCGGCGTTGGATGGCGCGCTTTCCCACGGTGGAAGCCCTGGCCCAGGCCGACGAGCAAGAAGTGCTGCGCCTGTGGGAGGGCCTGGGCTACTACCGCCGGGCCCGCCAACTGCTGGCCGCGGCCCGCGAGGTGGTGCGCCGCTACGATGGACGCCTGCCCGCGGACCCCGCGCAACTGGCGCGGCTACCCGGCATTGGCCCCTACACCGCGGCGGCCATCGCGTCCATAGCCTATGGCCGCGATGCGCTGGCCCTGGACGGCAACCTGCGCCGGGTGCTGGCCCGCTTCTTCGGCGTCGAAACCCCCGTGGACACCCCCGCGGGCCAGCGGGAACTGCGCGCCCGCGCCCAAAACGCCTGGCCTCCCGGCCGCGCCGGTGATTTCAACCAGGCCCTGATGGACCTGGGCGCGACGGTGTGCACGCCCCGCAACCCGGCCTGCGCCGATTGCCCGCTGCGGCCCTGGTGCGTGGCCCACGCCACGGGCCGGGTGGCCGACCTGCCCCGCCGCCGACGCCGGGCCGCGGTGCCCCATTACACGGTGGTGGCCGGCATCGCCCGTCGGGGCGAGACCGTGCTGCTGGCCCAACGGCCCACGCACAAGATGCTGGGCGGCCTGTGGGAGTTCCCCGGCGGCAAGGTGGAGCCGGGCGAGGATTTGACCGCCGCGCTGCGCCGGGAATGGCTTGAGGAGTTGGGCCTGACCATCGAGCCCGGCCCCGAACTGGACGTGTTCCGCCACGCGTACAGCCATTTTCGCATCACCCTGCACGCGCTGATGGTGCGCGCCTGGCACGGCGAACCGCAGCCTTTGCAGGCCGCGGCCGTGCGCTGGGTGCCCCTGGCCGACCTGGCGACCTACCCCATGGGCAAGGTGGACCGCCAGATTGCGCGGCGTCTGCGCATGCAAACCTGACCCACCCCGGAGCCGCACATGGAAACCTCGTCGTCATCGGCTGCGTCGTCCACGGCCCGCCGCTGGCTGGCCGCCGCCCTGTTGGCCCACACGGGCTGGGGCGCGTATCCCGTGCTGGCCCGCTATTTGCAAACCGTGAGCAACCTGCCCAGCATGTCGCTCCTGGCCACCAGCATGACCGCGGCCGCGCTCTTCACCGCGCTCACCACCCGCCCGCGGGTGCGCTATCTGCTGCGCCAGCCCCTGATGGCCGCGCTGGTGCTGGTGGTCATGGTGCGCGCGGTGACCAACCTGCTGGCCGCACGCTTTGCCCCCGCGGTGTACGTGCAACTGGTCACCTTGGGCACGCCCTGGGTGGTGGCCTTGCTCAGCCGGCTGTTCTTCCGCGAGCCCGCGCCGCGCTACACGGGCCGCACCGCGCTGGTGGGCACCGTGGGGGCGGGGCTCATCTTGAGCGCGCAGGTAACCTCGCGCGCCGCAACCCCAACCTGGGACGCGCGCACGCTCCTGGGCCTGGGGTTGGCCGGGGTGAGCACCCTGAGCCTGGCCCTGTACATGCTGCTGGTGCGCCGCAGTCGGCACCACCGCTGGCGCGGCGAAGAGGTCTTTCTGGTGCAGTCCGTGGGGGTGCTGGCGGTCGGCTGGGGCGCGTCCCTGGCCCTGCGGGAGGACTGGTCGCCCTGGCTGCGGCTGCGCTGGCAAGACGGGCTGGTGTTCGCGGCCTTCGCGGGCCTGATTCTGTACGGCGCCAACCGGCTGCAGATTGCGGCCCTGCAGCGCGTCGGCGCGCGGGCCGTGAGCAGCCTGCTGCCCTGGCGCATGGTGGCCGTGCTGGTCATCGGCTTCGTGCTCCTGGGCGAACGCCTGACCGCGGTCCGCCAGGGCGTGGGAGTGGCCCTGGTCATGGCCGCGTTGTGGTGGTATCTTTGGAAAGGCGGCGACGCATCTTCACCCTCACGCGCCGCGGGGAGGCTTTCGTGACCCTGACTTATCGCTGGGAAATTGCACCACCGCCGCCCCCCGAGGTACGCCAGACCCTGCACCGTTTTCCCCCGTTGTGGCAGCGGCTGCTCTACGCGCGGGGCATCACCGACTACGCCACGGCCAAAGCCTTCCTGGAGGCCCATCAACCGCCCTATGCCCGCGACCCCTTCGCGCTGCGGGACATGGAAGCCGCGACAGACCGCATCGCGTACGCCATTCGCCATCACGAGCCCATCGTAGTTTACGGCGATTACGATGTGGACGGCGTGACGGCCAACGCGCTGCTCACCCAAACCCTGCAAAGCCTGGGCGCGCAAGTGCGGCCCTACATCCCCAACCGCTTCGATGAAGGCTATGGACTGAACGCGGAGGCCCTCACCCGCCTGCACGCGGAGGGGGCCCGGCTGGTCGTCACCGTGGACTGCGGCATCCGCCCGCCGGAGCCCGTGCGCCACGGCCAAAGCCTGGGGCTGGACATCGTGGTCACGGACCACCATCATCCCCCCGCGGAACTGCCACCCGCGCGGGCCGTGGTCAACCCGCGGCGGGCCGATGACCCCTATCCCGACAAAGCCCTGGCCGGCGTGGGCGTGGCGTACAAACTGGCCCAGGCCCTGCTGGCCCGGCTGGCCCCCGACCGCCAAGACGAGGCCCAGCGCCATCTGGACCTGGTCGCGCTGGGCACCGTGGCCGATGTGGTGCCCTTGCGGGGCGAAAACCGCCATCTGGTGCGCCGGGGGTTGCGCCTGCTGCGCCAGCCGCGCCGTCAGGGGCTGTATTCCCTCATGGGCGTGGCCGGCGTCAAGCCCGAGCGTGTCAACGCGGGCCACATCGGTTTCATTCTGGGACCGCGGCTCAATGCGGCCGGGCGGCTGGACTCCGCGATGGCTGCGCTGCGCCTGCTGCTCACCGACGATGTGTGGGAAGCCGGGCGCCTGGCCCAACAACTGGATGTCCAAAACCGGCGGCGGCAGCAATTGACCGAAACCACGGTACAGGCCGCCCGCCAGATGGCCGTGCCCGACCCCGAGCGGCCGCCCTGGGTGCTCTTCGCCGCGCACCCCGACTTCAACCCCGGCGTGGTGGGGCTGGCCGCGGCCCGGCTGGTGGAACAGTTCCACCGGCCCGCGCTGGTGGCGCATGTGGACGGTGAATGGGTGCGCGGCTCGTGCCGCAGCATCCCCGAAGTGCACATCACCCAGGCCCTGGACCAATGCGCCGCGCTGCTGGAGCGCTACGGCGGCCACGCCGCGGCCGCGGGCTTTACCGTGCATCGCTCGCGGCTGGAGGCCTTCGTCGAATGCCTGACCGCGGTGGTGCAAGCCCAACTGCGCGACCGCGACCTGCAGCCTGTGCTGCGGGCCGACGCCGAAGCCACGCTGGCCCAACTGAGCCCCGAATTGCTGCACGAGTTGCGCTGGCTGGAGCCCACCGGTATGGGCAATCCCCGGCCGCGCTTCGTGGTGCGGGGTGTGCGCCCCAAGGGCGTGCGGGTGATGGGCGCCCAGGGGCAGCATCTGCGCTTCACGGCCGACGACGGCACCGCGACCCGGCCCGCGGTGGCCTTTCGCCAGGCCGCGCGCTGGGCCGAACTGCCCCCGGTGGTGGATTTGCTGGTCACGCTGGATTGGAACCACTACAACGGCCGGCCTGCGCTACAATTGCAAGTGCGTGATATGCGGCCCGCGACCTGAGCAGGCCGAAGAGGAGGAATTGCCATGAAGCAACCCGTTTCGCGGCCGCCGGCCCCTCGCGCCTGGGCGACGGCCGCGTTCGCGGCGGGCCTGGTGTTGGGGCTGTTCTTGCTAGCCGGCATTGCCTGGGCCAACTTCGAGGCCCGGCTGTTCTATCCATCCGACTTCTTCACCCCCGGCAGCAAGCGCGAACGGCTGCGCGGCTTGCAATGCCCCCTGGTCGTGGCCCAGGACGAAACCGCGCAACTGCGCCTGCGGCTGCGCAATCCGCTGGACCGACCGCTGCGCCGCTTCGTGCGCATCACCGTGGCCCTGCGCCACGTGCTGCTGGTGGACCAGGACAAAGTCTGGCTGGATTTCGCCCCCCACGAGACCAAAATCGTGACCTGGGACATCCCGGCCTCGGAGGGGGTCTACGGCGGTTGGTTTTTGATGACCAGCGTGTACGCGGGCGCCACGGGGGATTTGGCCCCTGGGCTCAACGACTGCGGCATTTGGGTGTGGCCCGTGCGGCACATCCCCGGCGCCTGGGCGTTGAGCGCGGCCTTTGGGCTGGCCTTTGGGCTGATGGCCGCGGGGCTGTTCCCGGGCGGCCTGAGCGCGACCTCGGGCACCGCGCGCGGGCTGTTTGCCGCGTATCTGGTGGCCTGGCTGGCCCAGGTAGCCCTGCGGGCGTGGGTGTTCAGCGCCGCGGTGCTGGCCTTGCTGGCCCTGGGCCTGCTCATGGGGCTGCTGCAACACCTCGGCGGCGACGACGGCGGCCCGTGACCGCGACCGCGGCGCGCCGCAACGACCTTCCCCCTAACCCTCGCGACGACACACACCGCGGGGCCGCGGCCCGCGGTGCGCAGGCCCATTGACGCGGGGCCGCGCGATTTATACAATGAAAATGACCCAATCGTCGGCCTGGCCCTGGGCCGAAACCCTGTCCAGGCCTTTTGCGAGGAGGCTATGATGTTTCGCTCGTTTCGCACACGCTCAAGCCTGGGGCTGGCCTTGCTTGGGGGCTTGTTGCTGTTGGCCTGCTCGGGGGTGACCGTCGTCGTGGGCGACCAGGCCACGCCCACGGCCGACCTGGACGCCACGGTGGCCGCGCTGGCCGCACAAACCGTGCAGGCCCAGGCCACGGCCGCGACCACCGCCGCACCCGCGGCCACCAGCATACCCACGGTGGCGCCCGCATCGCCGACGCCGGTGCCCACGGCCACGCTGCCTCCATTGCCCACCGCCACGCCGCAGCCCACCGCCACGCCCGTGCCCCCGGTGCTGTTCACGGCTACGGCCAATGTCATCTGCCGCCAGGGGCCGGGGGTGTATTACCCCGAGGTCGGCATCTTGCACGCCGGAGACCAGGTGCCCGTGCTCGCCGGTACCGACGCGGTCGAGGGCTATTGGCTGGTGCGGCTGTCCGATGGGCGCACCTGCTGGGCCTGGGACCGGTACGCCACCCTCGAAGGGGACGCCTCGACCTTGCCCAAGGCCACGCCACCCCCCGCGCCCGACGCGGCGTTCTCCCTTTTCTATGTGGGCTTCTCGGAATGCGGCGCCAGCCGCGGCTTGACTTTCGAGGTGGTCAACCGCGGCGCGGTGCCCATCGAGTCCATGGAGTTGCGCCTGCGCGACACGGTCTACAGCGTGACCGCGGGGCTGCAATTCCAGTGGTGGCTGGACTGCTCACAGAAGGGCTCGGCCAACACCATCTATCCGGGCAAGAGCGTCTGGATTACCCTGCCCACGGGTGGCGACGACTTCCGGGGGCACAGCATCACCATTGACGCCACGGCCTGCACCGCGGACAACCTCAACGGCACCTGCTTCGAGCGGGCCATTCCCTTCCGTCCGTGAACCCTCACCACCCCCGACCGCGCGGGCCCGGACGGGCTCGCGCGGTCACGCCGGGGTGGACGGCGCGGGCTGCGGCGGACGCTGCAGCGCGAACAACAGCGCCCCTAACGCGGCCAACGCCGCGCCCACCAGCCACGGCAGCATGACATTCTGGTCGTTGAGCCAGCCGCCCAGCGGCGCGACGATACCCGCGCCCAACGCCCACAGGAAGGACAGCACGGCCATGTAACGCCCCCGCAAATGGGGTGGCGCCAGATTGGCCACCCAGGTGGACGCAGCCGGAGCCACCAGGATTTCCCCCAGGGTCATCACCACCATCAAGCCCCAAAACTGCCAGAAGGTGTGCGCCCACATCACGCCGCCCACGGCCACGGTGTAGAGCAACGCACCTGCCACCAGCGACACGCGCAACGAAAACCGCTCCATGAACAGGGTGACGAAGTATTGCAGCCCCGCGACCATGAGCGCGTTGGTGGTCACCAGCCAGCGGTAGCGGTCTTCGGCCAGGCCGTAGCCGTCGCGCATGTGCACCCCGAGATAAATCCACATCATCCCCACGGCCATCCAGGTGCACAGGGTGGGCACGAGAAAGGCCCACAGCCGCTTGTCGCGCAGCATGGCCGCGAAACTCTCGCGCACACCGCCGGACGCGGCGTCTTCGGTGACCTCGGGCCGGGTCTCACGCACCAGGAAGAGCACGATGACGCCGTAGAGCAACAGCGAGGCCGCGGCCGCGTAGAAAGCCCAGCGGTACGACCTCACCAGCAGCCAGCCGCCCACGGCCGGGCCCGCGGCAATGCCCAAATTGGTGGCCACCCGCAGGATGGAATAAGCCCGCTCGCGCAGTGCAGGAGGCACCAGGTCGGCCACCATCGCGTCGCCGCCGATGCGGAAGGCCGGTGCGAACAGGCCGCCCAGGCCCATGAACACCGCGAACTGATTCCATGTGGTCGCGTAGGACAGGCCCACATACCCCACGGCCATGCCCACCAGACTGACCAGCATGGCCAGTTTGCGGCCCACGAAATCCACCAGCGGGCCCGCCAGCAGGGTGCCGACCACCCCGGCCACGGCCTGTAAGGTAATCAACCACCCCACCAGGGCCAGCGGGACGTCCAGCCGGCCGCTCACATACAGGGCCAAAAAGGGCCACACCATGCTGGTGCCGGCCGACGAGAGCAACATGCCCCCCATCAGCACCCAAAAGGCCATAGAAAAGCGCGGCAACACGCCGCGCAGTCGGGTTCGCCAGGTCGTCCAGAAAGTCATGATGGCTCCTGCATGGCAAAATCGAGCCGTTCGGGCCCGCCGGGGATTATAACAAGGTTTCGCCCTCGAGCCCCTGCCGCGCGGGCCGAAAAACCCAGTGATAATGTTAAAAATCCCGTGCCAAAGCCCCAAAACAGGGCAGATGTGGTAAAATAAAGCATCCTGACCTTAAAGGCCATACTCCGGTTGAAGGTTGCCACGACCCCGCCACCAGGCGGGGTTGGCGTTGCCCTGGCAGCCGGGAAGGAGGCTTCGTGAGCACCCAATCGGCGGATTCGCTGCACTATGACGCTTCGGACATTCAGGTTTTGGAAGGGCTGGAGGCCGTGCGGCGACGGCCCGGCATGTATGTCGGCGGCACCGACATTCGGGCGCTGCACCATCTCATCTACGAAGTGGTGGACAACTCCATTGACGAGGCCCTGGCCGGCGCGTGCGACCGCATCACCATCACCATTCACCCCGACCGCAGCGTGACCGTCGAAGACAACGGCCGCGGCATCCCGGTGGATGTGCACCCCCAAACGGGCAAGTCCGCGCTGGAGGTGGTGATGACCACCCTGCACGCGGGGGCCAAATTCGGCGGCGGCGGCTACAAAGTCTCCGGCGGCCTGCACGGCGTGGGCGTGTCCGCGGTCAACGCGCTGTCCGCGTGGTGTGAGGTGGTGGTCAAGCGCGGGGGCAAGGTCTACCGCCAGCGCTATGAGCGCGGGCGCCCCGTCACGCCGGTGGAGGTCATCGGCACCACCCGGCCCGACGATACCGGCACACGCACCACCTTTCGCTTCGACCCCACCATCTTCGGCAAAGACCTGGACTATCGCTTCGACACCCTGGTGCAGCGATTCCGCGAGATGGCCTTCGTCACGCGCGGGGTGTGGATTCGCTTCGTGGACGAACGCATCCGCCGCGAGATGAACTTCTACTTCGAGGGCGGCATCCGTTCGTTCGTGCGCTACCTCAATCGCCACCGCAAGGCCCTGCACCCCGTCATCTACGCGGAAAAAGCCATCGAGCACATCGCGGTCGAAATCGCCATCCAATACACCGACGCGTTCACCGAATCGGTGTACGCGTTCGCCAATACCATCCACACCGTAGACGGCGGCACCCACCTCACCGGGCTGCGCACGGCCATCACCCGCACCTTGAACGACTACGCGCGCAAGCACGGCTTTCTCAAAGATTCGGACCCCAACTTCACCGGCGACGACACCCGCGAAGGTCTGACCGCGGTGGTGAGCGTCAAGCACCCCGACCCGCAGTTCGAGAGCCAGACCAAGGTCAAACTCATGAATCCCGAGGTGCAGACCTATGTGCAGCAGGTCACCGGTGAGGCGCTGAGCACTTTTTTGGAGGAAAACCCTTCGGCCGCGCGGGCCATCATCCAAAAGTGCCTGACCTCGGCCCGGGCACGGGCCGCGGCCCGCAAAGCCCGCGATTTGGTCATTCGCAAATCCGCGCTCGAGAGCCTGACCCTGCCCGGCAAACTCGCGGACTGCTCCGCGCGCGACCCCGAACGCACGGAACTGTACATCGTCGAGGGCGTGTCCGCGGGCGGCTCGGCCAAACAGGGCCGGGACCGGCACTTCCAGGCCGTGCTGCCCTTGCGGGGCAAAATCCTCAACACCGAGCGGGCCCGCCTGGATAAGATTCTCTCCAACAGCGAAATCAAAGCCCTCATCTCCGCGCTGGGCACGGGCATCGGCGAGCAATTCAACCTGGACAACCTGCGCTACGGCCGGGTCATCATCATGAGCGTGGATGGCGACGAGATGACCCTGGTGCAAGACCCCCAGGGCCGCGTGCACAGCCTGCGCGTGGGCGACCTGGCCGACCGCCTCATCGCCCAAGGCGACGCGGCCGAGGTAGCGGGCTATCGCATTCTGGCTTTCGACCCCGCCACCGGCCGGGTGGACTTCCGCCCGCTGGTGAAGGTACTGCGGCACACCATCGCGGAGCCCCTCTACGAGATTCACACCACCTACGGCCGCCGGGTGCGGGTGACCGCGTCGCACAGCGTGTTCGTGTGGCGCGGAGGGCAAATACGCCTGGCGCGCGGCGACGAGGTGCGGCCCGGCGACTGGCTGGTCGCGATTCGCCGCATCCCCACCCTGCCGACGCGCGCGCCCCAAGGGCCTTTCCCCGTGAACGAAGCCGCGCTGATGCTGCTGGGCTTTTTGACCGCGGACGGCACCTGGACCGACGACGGCTTCCGCATTGCCTTAGGGCGCCAGCACCCGGCCATCGTGCAAGAAGTGGCGGCCGCGGCCCGGGCCACCTTTGGGCACGAGCCGCGCGTGCTGCCCCCCCGCGCGGACCGGGGCGAAATGCTGTTGGTCGAGGCGCCCGGCCTGCGCGAAGCCTTGCAAGCCTGGGCCGGTTATGCCGACCCCTCCAGCCCGCAACACAGCCTGCCCGCCCTGGTCTTCAACGTGCCGCCAGCCCTGCGGATGGCCTTCTTGCGCGGCTACTTCTTGGGCGACGGCGCGGTCTCGCTGACGGGCATTCACTTGAGCACGGCCTCGGAGGTCATGGCCAACCAACTGCTGTACTTGCTGGCGTCGCTGGACATCTTGGCATCGTTGACCACCCGCACGGTCAAGCGTCGCCGCGGGGCAACCCGGGTGTACATGATTGGCATCGCGGCCAAAGACCACCTGCGCCAACTGGAGCCCATCTGGCGCGACCATCCCTCGGCCCGCAAAGTGCGCCGTCGCCTGGCGGGGCAGGGTCGCGGGGGCATCAACCGGCCCATGCAGCCCCTGCCCGGCGACCTGCTGGCGCTGCCCGTGCGCGAGGTCCGCACCGTGGAGGCCAACCGCGCCTGGGTCTATGACCTCACCGTGGCCGAGGCGGCCAACTTCGTCTGCGGACTGGGCGGCGTGGCCGTGCACAACACCGATGCCGATGTGGACGGCAGCCACATTCGCACCCTGCTGCTGACCTTCTTCTTCCGCTACATGCTGCCCCTGATTGAGAACGGCCATCTGTTCATCGCCCAGCCGCCGCTCTATCGCATCGAGTACAAGAAGAAGGTGCACTACGCTTATACCGAAGAAGAAAAAGAGCGCATCTTGAAGAACCTGGGCGCGCCGGCCGAGAAAGTGCGCATCCAACGCTACAAGGGTTTGGGCGAGATGAACCCGCAGCAGTTGTGGGAAACGACCATGGACCCCGAACGGCGCACCCTCTTGCAAGTCACGGTAGAAGACGCGGCCGAGGCCGACCGCACCTTCGACATGCTCATGGGGCCTGCGGTGCCTCCGCGGCGCAGTTTCATCCAACGCCACGCCAAAGAGGTGCGCAACCTGGACATTTGAGGCGCGCTCATGTTTGCGGCATTGGGCCAAGCCCTGATGGAATTTCTCTACAGCCCCGCGGCCTACATGCTGGCCCAAACCTGGCTGGTGCTGCTGACCCTGTGGTGGACGGCGCAGGCCTGGCGCGCCCGGCAGCGCTTCCGCTTCTGGTTCGTCCCCGCGGTGGGGCTGGTGCTCACCCAGGCCGTGGCGCTGGTGAGCGCGTGGGTCATCATGAACCAGCCCGCCCGCTACGCGCCCTGGTGGTGGTTGCGCGCGCTTCAGGCCGCGGGCGCGTATTTTCTGCTGTGGGCCTGGAGCCTGCCGCTGAACGGCCGGCA